>JALVAD010000401.1 GCA_027011385.1 Saprospiraceae bacterium
ACCAATTAAAAATATTGATAGCAGCAATTTTGACGACTATAGGAATATTTATTTACTACCTAAGAAAAACTTTTTAAATAATATTAGGATTTTTTTTCAACTAGTACCTAGCCAGAAAACTATCAAATTTTATGAACCAATAAGGCGAATTGCTGCAAACAGCATTTATATGAAATGCAGTATGATCCGCCGTTTTTAATACACAGGTTGAATTGGAGCAAAGCAAACAGGTGACAGAAATTAATATACTAAAGCGAATACATGGGATAGAATGGAACAATCCCATTCTATCCCTTTTTAAACACATTAAATTAAAAAAATATGAAAAAAATAAATTTATTTGTAAGTATGTTATTACTTACGCAGATGTTATTTGGTCAAATTATTATTGATTCTGACCAAACTTGGAATACAGATCATATTTGTAACGAGGATGTTATAATAAAATCCGGTGTTACACTTACGATAGAATATCCTGCTACCATGAGCATGGGAGAAGGAGTGAAAATACTGATTGAATCAGGGGCAAAACTAAAAGTGAACGGTGTTAATTTTAACTATATCAATGCTACAAATGATGAAAACTCAAATATTAAATGGGAAGGAATAGAAATGGAAGACGGTAGCTCATTAGAAATATTAGCCTGTGATCTTTATAACGCAAATAATGCAATTGAATTGACTGGAGATGGTGATATTGAATTAACCGGAAATGTCTATTTTTGGTATGATAATACAGGGATGCGTTTGAATCTTCTTGATAGTGGAGGTAATTCAAATATTTTTGTAGGAATCTATTGTAGCTTTGTTGGCTGTAATGAGGGGATCGTATGTTTTGGAAATTTTGAAAAATTTGATATTGGAGAATATGATAATAATTTTTATGGGTGTAAAAATGCAATTGAACTTTCCAAAGAATGGAATGATGATAATGGAAATAATGTAAATATTTCAAATGTTTCATTCCACGGATGCGAAACCGGTATAGAATGCATTTATGCTGGTGCAAATGTTAGTAATTGCACCTTTGAGGGTGGTGAAGTTGGTATTTGGCTTGAAGATGCTGCCGCTTCCGAATTGGTTCACAATGACTTTGAAGACTGTACAAATGGAGGTGTGATTTCTTATGGTGGCAACTTTTTTATGCATGATGAAAACAGATTTTATAACTGCAATACCGGAGTTTTAGCTATGGACGCATACTCCAATTCCGATTTTAAAATAGTTGATCAGAATTACTTTGGAGCTTGTGGAACAGCTATTGATGTATCGGGAATTGATTACGGTAGAGGTTTTGAGATAAGAGATAATATTCTTGAGTATAATGAATTTGCTATTTTCGCACAAGGTAGCAATAAGTTTAATGTAGAATCAAATGAATTGTATACCAATGATTTTAATATCAATATAGGTAGAAGTGGAGATTACGAGAACAAAATTGGGTGCAATGAGATATCCAATTCGTGGAACGGACTTCAGATTCATTACGATAATGAAATGACGAGCTTTATAGGCAATGATTTTTTGGATCTTTCTGATATGGATGTTATCCTGAGAAGCGCGACTATCAATTTGAATATAGGAGATAAAGATTATCCTGCAATGAATTCTTTTGGTAGTAATAGTGAGGATATAAAAAATTGGAACACGGATGAGTTTACTTACTGGATACCTAAAAATGCACCTGACAATCTTGATCCTGACGGTATTCCTGATGATTGGAAAGATGAATCTTATTATTCTACAAATGGTGAATGTGGGTTGCCATATGATACACCTGTAGATGTTAATAACGAGACAGTAAAAGAATGGAAAGAACAATTCTGCTATTATTGGAATGTATATAGATATCATCCTGATAACAAATTGTTCAAAGAGATGTACTATAAGTACAAGCGACTTTTGGGCAGATATTATACCAATTATTATGCAAAAGCAGAAGGTGTTGACATTATGTGGGATATAATAATTTCATATCTTAAGAATGTTTGTGATCATTATTATTTTCAAAAAAGATTATACAGTGTATATCTGAAGACAGGAGATTGTTTTAGAGCAGATTCTGTACTCAATGCCATAGAATTGTCCCTTTCAGAACCGATATTGCATAATAGAGTGGATTCATTGGATAGAGAGATGAAGAGATCATTTGTCAATATCCAGCGTATAGTATCTAGATATACTTGTGCAAAACGTGATGATTCACAAAGAGCTTCATTTGAATTCAGTCAAGATGAAATCAATACATTGTATCAGGAAGCGCAAAAAACATTGCCTGAATCCGGTTATGCTAGAGCTTTGTATTTTATAGCAACCAAAGATTTATTACCAAATGTTGACTACGTGATGCCCGAAGAGCAAACAGCTCAACAAGCATCGTCTTCTAAGGATGTTATTGATGCAAATACATTCAATGTATATCCCAATCCTGCAAAAGAAATGATTTTTGTAGAATATAATGTGGAGCATAATATCAATGCAAAAGTAAAAATGTATGATATCTACGGTAAGAAGATGATAGAGAAGACTGTTGTTTTAAATTCGAATAATACTTTGAATTTGGATGTGTCTAATTTCAAAACAGGAGTATATATGCTCACTATCACAGATGATACGGGTAATGTTTTTAAGAACGAGAAGATATTGATTGAATCAATCAATAGATAGAAATTATTTGGTATAAGGATTGGAGTAATATTTCTCCAATCCTTTTTTTAATAGAATTTTACATAATATAAAAAAAAATGAAGTGGATATTATATACATTTTTTGCACTTAATTCTGTTCTCTCTACTGCACAGAGTACTCAATTTGCATATATCTATGATGTACTTTATGGCAATGAGTCTGGGAGTCAATTATTGATAGTTCCCGATGGATATGTCACAGCAAATATAGGTATATGTCAGGATATAGATGATGGTATATCATGTAGTCCAGTACTAAAACTGAATAAGTCCGGTAAATTGCTCAGCTACAAAGTTATCGAAAGACATTTAAAGACAGCTCCTTTTAGCGCTATTCACAATGTAAATGATACCGTTTATATATGTGGAACAGATTTTGATACCGATCCTTATAAATGGCGAGTATTGAAGTATGATTTTGATTTGGATAGTATTGGTGGATTTGAGAAAAGATATTTTGGTAATAAAAGCCTCTCCTGCAACGGTATGATAATAAAAGGAGATTATATCTATATGGTGGGAAAGGAATTGCTGGAATTGCATTCCCAAGACAAAAACTTTTGGATAGTAAAAACAGATAAGCAGGGTAATTTGATAAAAAAACGCCAATTGGATAAGCTTGAATATTATGAAGCTGACAATTTTGATATGAGTATGACGCAAACAGCTGATGGGTATTTTGCGGTTGCATACAGTTCATATCAAAATGTAAGTTATCCTGAATTGCACGGAAGAAGAGAAAAACTAATAAAATTTGATGAAAATCTCGATACTTTGTGGAGCGAAGATTATGGGTTGAATTGGGATGGTTTAAGTACCGTTGCCTGTATAGAAGGCACAAGAGATAGTGGTTTGTTGTACAATACAGTAATAAGCCTTGGAGAATTATATGATCAAGGAAAAGTCACCAAAGAATTTTGGGAGGAATATGGAGAAACGCAGGAGGTAATCCACAAAATGAACGGAGATGGTGATATACTATGGTCCGATACAATGTGGGTAAAGAGATATAAGAAAGGAGAAGCACCATGGTATAGTATACTTGATGTTCATGAGATGAAAAACGGGGATATAGTAGCGGTTGGAAAATATAAAGATTACAAAAAAAAGTTATTAAAAGCTGTTATACGCAGATATACCAAAGACGGCAAACTAAAATGGGAAAAATTATATGATGTTGCATCAATCCCCGATGATAGGTCTGCTTTTTATAAATTTCGTGAAGAAGAAAACGGAGATTTGGTAAGTATAGGTTATATTACTTACGAACACAAAGTTTGGAATGAGAGTTTTATATGGGTTGTGCGTCTGGATAGTATGGGCTGTTTTGAGTCAGGCTGCGGAGTATCAGATTCATTGCAGGTGATTGAGTTGGATCCGGGATTTGTGACAAAGACAGACGAGATAATATCCGACTATACATATAGTGATAGGATGATAATATATCCAAACCCTTGTAGTGATGTTCTAAATATTAAAGTGATGGATGATTTTTATGCTAAAAATATCAGCATTTTTGATATGCAAGGAAATATCATAATGTCAAGAGATACCAATACATTGGAAAATATAGATATTTCAAAACTAAAAACCGGCATCTATTTTATCAAACTAAGAAATAAAACCGGTAGGATAAAGACTGGGAAGTTCGTGAAGGAGTAATCAACTATGTTTTATTTGTATACAAATGGCTTGTTCTTTTGATGAATTCAGAAATTATTCATTGTAATTTTCATATCGATAATATAATTTATTATGCTGAAATGCAGTTATATTAGGGTAATGTTTTTATTGAAAAATCAGAAAATGTTTAATTCTATTCGAGTGAAATAGTACTATACAATAAATCATGAAGTTTTTGTGAAAAGTTGAACTAAGCTTTTTAAGATGGATTACAATACTCCGGTAAATCATCGATGGTGAACCGGGTAGGGCTTTGTTTATCAATTGACAAATAGAACTTCATGAAATGGTTCTATAGATTAAACATTTTAAAGATGAAAAACATACTTATCTTTTATTTCCTGTCTGTCAGTATTGTCGGAAATGCTCAATTTATTGAATCTTTTTATTTAGGGATAGATTTTAAACATAGGTGCGAGCAAATGAATGAATTATCGCCAACAAAGTACATTTTGGATTTTGATTTTTGTAGTACTATTGACGATATTTCAACACCTGTTTATCTTGGGTTTAAGCTAAAAGATAGATATTATATCGAGTTGGGTTATTATAAGTCATTTTATTATGCCGGATACATGACTGACAATCCAATAGACATGGTGGAAGGAGGTGCTAATGGTATTGATATAATCAGACATTTATTTTTAAATATCGGATATGATGTTTTCAAGTATCATAGACTATCTTTTAGCCCGGAAATTTCATTTTTGTACGGTAAGAGCACTTATGCTTATAGGAGACCCTTAGAATTATCACCTTGGTTTAATTATGCAGACAATAAAGGTAATATTATAATTACATATAGTCCCAATACATGGAAAATAGATAATGGACTTCATAAACATTATTTTTTTCTTGCACCAGCGTTAAAAATTAATTATAGGGTATATAATGGACTTAATTTGAATTTTAAAATCGGCTACAATAAAGGATTCAAAACCATGGGATATTATAGAGGATATTTTCAGATAAATAATGAGCCGAAGGAATATATTGAGAATGAAACCAAAGGAAACTATTATTATTTTTCAATGGGACTAAACTTCAACTTCCAATTTAAAGAAAAACCTCATATTGAAAAATCCGAATTTGTAGAAATGATTAAACTTGATGGAAAATTGAAGTTTAATTTTGGTATTAATATGTCATCTGAATTATTTAGTGATAGGGCAAATAGATATTTTCTACCAAGCTTTGGACCTATTGTGAAATTGGACTATGGGCGATTGAGTTTTAGTACTTCTGTATTATTTGCTAAAAGAGAGTTTTCAATTCACAGAGATAATGCAATTTCACTGTATGATATGGATAATGGTACGACATCGATTTATGATCTTTTTTTGAAGTACAAAACTATCGAAAGTCAAAGTTATCTAAAATATAGTTTTTACAAAAGCGGAAAATGGAAATTAAGTGCGGGTCTCGGGTTTTATATTGTATATTTCTATGACATGACAGGGTATTACACTTTGCAACATAGTGATGGAAAAAATGTGAAAAATGGTTTTTTTCTGTTTTCTGTACCTAACTTGCATTATAAGGGTATCACTCCAAATTTAGAAATGGATTATTTTTTAAATAAGCATGTGGTTATAGGGGTTGATATGGGGATAAAATCAATTGGTTTTTATAATTCCTTTATGGATCCTGCTATGGTTAATGTGAGACGTAAGCCAATTTATTCTCTTAATTCAAATTTAACTACATATTATCATTTTTAATCTGTATATGGTGAAAATATTGATCTGAACACACCTAAAAAAAGTAGGGCATAATTAAAATATATTATCATGAAAAAAGTATTTGTCGGATTATTGTTTATGCTTATTTTCCAAATATCACAGGCTCAAATTTCAGTTGGAGTTAAAACATTGTTTTTATATATTCCAAGTCTGGATTTTGTGGATGAAGGAGTATTAATCGATAGAGGAATATACGAGGGTAAAATAAAATGGGAAATTTTCATGGAGGCTAAAATCATTAAAAGTTTTTATCTTGAGGTAGGTGCTTTAAAACAAGATTATAGTATTGGATTTTTAACTGCTTTAAATGTGAATTCAGGCATAGACATACAAGGAGATAAAGGGTTTTTATCATATCAACTTCCATAATTGTTAAAATACAAATACAATGTCATTAATAAGCTAAGTATTATTCCCAAGATTGGTACTGTTTTTGGCTTTTCCAGTAATCTGAATAAAAATAATTCGGCGCATATAGAAACCCGAAAAATTATTATTGATGAATCTATAAGAACAGATTATGAAAAACAATTCAATATGGTTCAAGCAGGTTTGGATTTAGAACTGAAATTTAAACACAGTAGTATTCTTATAGGATATGATTATGTAAAAGGTTTTAAGACTCTGATGAAAGAAGAATTGAGCTATAAATTTAAAGATTCAGATATGATATATAATGCAAGTGTAACCGGAAAAGGAAGTTATTTTGCATTGAATTTATCTTATAAGTATAATTTTGGTAAAAGCTAAAATTGATGTATCAAAATCAAGTGAAATCATCAATATCAATGGTAAAATTGATGTTTCCGCATTATCGCCCGGAATGTATTTTTTGCAATTGACCGATAAGTCAGGTAGGGTGATTACAAATAAATTTGTGAAATATTAATTTTTGGTTCTAAAAATATATAAAATCATGAAATTCATAAAAGCTGATATTATTTTCCTTGTTACATTCTTTATATTGATAATCATTATAATGGTTCTTAAAATTGAAAAGACATATTGTATGTATAGTTCGGTTATAGTTATTACAAGCTATTTTCTTGGAAAGAAATATGGTTGTAAGAAAGAGGACATAGAGAAATGATATGGATATGAAATATGAACTCAAGAATCAATTAAAAATTGATGTATTTTCTTGTAGATACCATAAGGTAATTGTAGATTATAGTGTGTCATATAGATAATAC
>JALVAD010000402.1 GCA_027011385.1 Saprospiraceae bacterium
TAAATCTCACTTGATAGTGAAAGAACCAGTGCATCAGCACAGGAGTAGTGCATTTTTGCAAGAAGCGAGGTCAGAGACACTCGCTTATCAGGGGAATTGCAGAGGGAAATGCGGGTTGAGGTTCTCCCGGTTTCGTAGTTTACGAAGAAACGGGGAGTTAGAGGGCTGTGTTGCAAAAAGCTAAAAAATGAAATGCATCGTTTAATACCGAACCTACTAAGCTATATTTGATTTATCTTTTTATAAACAGTAGTCTTTTAGGATAAAATACGGTGCTTTTGCGGATTGTAGCTTCCTCCCTTGTAAGTGAGAATTGAGGTGAGTTCTAGAACCTAGGACAAGAAACCGATCTACTGTACCTAAATGGATTACCGCTATTCAACGTATAAACAAAATTCACAAACGAAATTGCATAATAATCTTTCATTTTTGCACCGCCTCTAACTTCTCCTTTATCTCTTTCTATAACCGTATTATTTCCCAAATATTCACTTGTTCTATCTGCTAGTTCTGCGCTCAATTTACCATTTGTTCTTACCAATTCGTAGTAGTTGATATAATTTCCGCTGACATCATCGATATAATCGGTATTTGTTCTTCTCCAGCCCAATTCTACTGATATCGTTATTGAATTATTCAGTCTTATTTTTGCCCCCATACCGAATACCATACTTATATCATACAATTTGTATTTTCTTTTATCGGAATGCAATCTTGAACCCTGACCTTCCGTACCAAGAGGTTGAAGATACACCCAATCTCCTTTATATTTTGTTTTTGGATTAAATGTAAATGCATTCACTCCACCAAAAATAAACGGACTGACAATGTGATTTATGCCAAAAATATTGTACTCTCCCTTAGCATTAAATTCGTAAATATTGGTCTTAAAACTTAGATTTCTTTCCTTCTGCCACTGAATATCCGATTTACTATCACTAGCTGATAATGTGGTTGCACCTAATGAAACTTTTGTGTTTATAAACCGATTAAAATAATAGCTATAAAATACTTGGAAAGCAGGGTGAGACTGTGAAATATATGATTTCACATTTTTTACACTCAAGTCTCCATCATAAGTAGCTATCCCAAGACCAATACCAACTTCAGATTTTTGAGCGCAAATATTTGCTACAAAAAAAACAGTCAATGAAACAATTAATAGTCTTTTCATCTTAAAACATTTTTATTCCTTAAAATTCATCCCTAAACACAAGCACTAATACATTAACACTTGTGTTTGAATTGCAAAAATATTAAATAATTGTATAATATGTAATTTTTTCAAAGGTTTTTTTTTGATTTACTTGTTTTTCTTTAAAAACGCATACACAAAAGCCAATAAAGCAGGAATAAACTACAATTTTTTTCTTTTATTGTGATTTAACCCGCATTATTCACTGGTTTTGTTGTGAGAGTTCAAAATACCAATAGCAAAGGCAATTTATTTTTCGCTTTTGCTTCCTTTTACCTGTTTATCTGATAATTTCTAACTAAAAATACTACTTATATATACTATTTCTTGTCATTATTTCGTCATTAAGAAAAAACGGTAAAATGAAGAAAGTTATATTATCAATACTGTTAATCATAACAGGTGCAATTATAGGAATATCCTGGAGGGCTAATGAAAATGCTAAGAAAAGATGTGAAAACAGAGTAGAAAATCAAAAGCTATTAGCAAATAGCAATATGGGAACACAAAGCGAGTCGAATATCAAAGATTCGCTCAATATTAGTAGTTCTACTCCCAATATGTCACCAGTCAATATAATTCAACAGTATGAAAAAGGTGTAATTGGTTTATTCAAAAAATCTTCTTCATCAGTTGTGTATATTACAACATCTGCATATAAACAAGATTACTGGTCGAGAAATGTCTATGAAATACCGGTTGGATCAGGGTCAGGGTTTATTTGGGATGACAAAGGGCATATAATCACAAATTATCATGTTATAAAAGGGGTAGATAAAGCTGAAGTAACATTAAGTGATCACACATCATGGCAAGCTACATTGGTTGGCGTGGCAAAAGAAAAGGATATAGCAGTCTTGAAAATTGAAGCTCCAAAAGAAAAACTTATCGCAATAAAAAAAGGCAGTTCTGATAATTTAATTGTAGGACAATTTGTGATGGCAATCGGTAATCCATTTGGCTTGGATCATACTCTTACTACTGGTGTAATAAGTGCTTTGGGTAGAGAAATACAATCCCAAGCACAGATTCCTATCAGAGATATTATACAGATAGATGCCGCAATTAATCCAGGTAATTCCGGAGGTCCATTACTCAATTCATCGGGTAAATTAATTGGTGTTAACGCAGCTATTTACAGCCCTTCTGGTGCTTCTGCCGGTATTGGTTTCGCTATTCCTGTTGATGTGGTAAAATGGGTTGTTTCAGATATTATCAAATACGGAGAAGTAAGAAGACCGGTTTTAGGTGTTGGTATGATGCCGGATTATAGAGCAAAAGCTTATGGCATCAACGATGGTGTAGTAATATCATATGTATTTCCCGACTCTCCTTCTGAAAAATCAGGATTACACGGAACTACAAAAAATGAACTGGGCGATATAATATTAAAAATAAATGATGACAAAATAAATGATAGCAATGATTTAGTTTTATCCCTTGAAAAATACAAACCGGGTGAAACCATAAAATTAACAATACGGAGAGACAACAAACAATTTGATGTTGATTTGATACTCGGGGCTTCTAATTAAATTTATGACCAATTATCATCAAAAGGTATTTCAATTAACCCGAAAAATTCCAAGAGGTAAGGTTTGCACTTATGGTATAATTGCTAATTTCCTGGAACTCGGTTCTGCCAGAATGGTAGGTTGGGCTTTAAATAAAAGTTTCTCGCAAGGTATGTCTGTTCCTGCTCACAGAGTAGTCAATCGAAAAGGTGAATTGTCGGGTAGAAACCACTTTCCCTCTCCCGATATGATGCAAAAAATGCTTGAAGCAGAAGGAATAGAAATAAAGGATAATAAAGTTATGGATTTTGAAAGTAAAGTATGGTATCCGGAGATTTAAAAAGAAGATCATCGTTTATTTGAGCCAAAGGTTTTTAACCTCTTGGCGAAGAAAAAGCAGATTCGCCAAGAGGTCAAATACACTTTGGCTCAAGGTAATTCAATAAAAACCGAGCCATCCCTCTGTACCCACTTAGCTAGAAAAAAGCCTGATAAAAAATTTTTTTGATCTTTTTTTATTTTTTTGCAGCACATCGTATCCCCGCTGCATCTTGATAGCGAGTTTTGGTTTTAAATCCTGTGAATGATAACAAAACTTTCATTATTTGATTTTAGATTGAGTTATCAAATAATGAAAGTAAATCTATAAAATAGTTCTATGTCGTTTTTTGTACTAATTAGTTTTGTTTGAATTAACAACTCGTGTAAGAGACAATTAGAAAATTCAACAAATGTACGTTTTAGTTAGTAGTTAAGAGGTGAGTTCAACGCTCACCTCTTTTTTTTGTAAATATTATTTGCTCTTTATTATTTAGCTGCTTTATTTCCATATTTTTCAATAGCCATTTTTATAGCATTGTAAAGGTTCACTTCTCCACCGGATACACTTAAATCTTTGAAATCAACAACCTTCTTATTCTCTGTTCCAGGCACATAAACTTTTAAGTTTTTCTTAACTGATGATTCCATCAATATTTTCTTAATTTGTTTAGCAGATAATCCAGGGAAATATGATTTTAGCACAGCTGCTACTCCGGCAACAACAGGTGTTGCCATACTTGTACCTTGATAGCTCGCATAAGTATTTTCAGGTGTTGTTGAATAAATAGCAACACCGGGAGCAAAAAGATCTACTTCCTTTTTGCCGTAGTTAGAGAACGGTGCTACAAAGAAACTATCGTTTTTAAATGAATTTGCTCCTATATCCATCCAGCTTTTTGCATGTTTTCTGCAAAACCACATTTTCTTTTCAAATTTATCTGTAGGATAATGTGTAACTTTATCATTGTCTTCTGCACTATTACCGGCAGCATGAATCATCAAAACCCCTTTCTTTTCTGCATACCTTACAGCTTTATCCACAGCTTTTTTATCCCATGAATAACTTTTACCAAAACTCATATTGATGATGCTCGCTCCATTGTCCGCAGCATACCTGATACCATTGGCAACATCTTTATCTCTTTCGTCACCGTTTGGAACTACTCTAACAGCCATTATCCTAACATTGTCTGCTATTCCGTCCATACCAATACCATTGTGCCTTACAGCAGCGATAGTACCTGAAACATGAGTTCCATGACCGGCATCTGGACCTTTAACATCAGGATTACCATAATATCTTTCGCTTGAGTCCAAATAATTATCTCCTACTATTTTTCTTGCATCATAATCCTTATTATAATGATAAAGTATTTGGTCTGAAAAATACTCAATAGGCCTTTTATATGATTTTTTAATCAAATTTCTTACGTCTTCAATAGATTTGATATCAGGCATATTTCTAACTCTTTTTAAAAAGCTTACCCCTTGTTCTACCAAAGTATCTTTTGAAACATCAAGGCTGTCTATTTTATCAAAACCAAGACCTTGTTCTTTCATTTGTTTCTCTACGAGATTCAATTTACGCAAAGCTAAATCTTCTTTTTCCTTATATTTCGCTACTTTTTCAGCTGCTTTTCTCCTGCTTTCTTCTAGATCTTTCTTCGCTTTTACATAAATTGCATATTCTTTTTTTTGCTTTTTGGTTAACTTTTTAGGATCGGCATTATCGTATTTGTACTCATAAGCTTTTACTATTCTGGCTACCTCAAGATTGTCATGATCTACATTCCTACCATCAGCGCCTCCTATAAAATTCCAGCCATACACATCATCTATATAGCCATTTTTGTCATCATCTTTTCCATTACCCGGTATTTCACCCGGGTTGTGCCACATAATATCTTTAAGATCTTCGTGCATATAGTCAACTCCTCCATCGATAACAGCTACTATAACATCTACACTTTTTCTCCCTTTCAATAACTCCGCATAAGCTTTTTTAGCACTTATTCCGGGAACACTATCCGTAGCATAGTCCAATAACAACCAATCTTTGGAAGCCGTTTGTGCTTGTAAAGTAAAACTAAAAATTGTAAAAATCAGTAATGTTAAAATATTTTTCATCTTTGTATGATTTAATAATTTGAAATAAAGTGTGCAAATATAGAAATTATTAATTAAACTTTAGCCTTAACCCGCTTAGTAGTTAATTATTTCATAAAAAAACTAAATTATTACTAAGCATATAATCAATCTTCGTTTCTTTGTGTTAAGATAGTATCTGATTTCGACCAGCTAGATAAGAACCGTATGAATAAATTTATTTTTAAGATATTACTTCTAATTATTCCGGCATTTTTTATGCCCAATCTTTTAATGTCACAAGAAAGCGCTGACTCAAGTTCAACTGATGAAATATTGATATATAATTCTGATAATACAAAAATCATCAAGGAGAATGACCAATTTATAAGACATCTGAACGGTAATGTCAAAATCTACCACGACAGTACATTCTTTTTTGCAGATACAGCTATTTTAAATGGAAAAAGATTATTTGCATATGGTAATATCGTAATTATCCAACACGATACTATCAAGATATTTAGCGATACCTTGAAATATGATGGTGACTCGCTTAAAGCCGAATTAATAAGTAGAGTCGTTATGGAAAATGGTGAAAAAACACTTAAAACCGACCATCTGTATTATGATGTACACAATAAGATCGGACGATATAATACGGGAGCATCATTAAGCCAAAAAACTTCGGAGCTAACTTCAGTAAATGGTGTGTATTTTGTCAACCAAAATAAAATAAATTTTAATGATTATGTATCTGTCAAAGACTCTTCATTTGTATTGCATACCGATTCATTAGATTTTGATACAGACAAAAGAATTGCATATTTTCTAAGCAAAACTTTAATCGAACAAGACAGTTCCATTATTTACTGTGAAGACGGTTATTACAATATAAAAACAGGAGATGCGCTATTTGAAAAAAATATGACTTACAAGAAAAATAATGCCAATGCAATAGCTGACAAACTTCATTATATTGACAGTCTTTCAGAGTATATATTGATAGGAAATGCAGAGTATAAAGAAAATGACATTTTTGCAAAAGCAGACACAATAATTCACAATACTAGGAAAAATACCAGTATGCTTATCAGTCATGCTAATTTCAAAAGCAAAACTCAATCAGCTACCGGGAAAAAAATATTGTATAATCATGATACGGAAAGTTTTATAGCTAAAGGAAGATCCACAATTAATGATAAAGAAATTACAATAACTGCTGATAATACCGATTACTCAAAAAAAGCAGGAAAGGGTTTTGCTTCAGGTGATGTGATTTTTGTTGATACCATATCCAATATTATAATTAATAGCTCCAAGATGTTTATGGAGAAACAAAACAATTCTATGCTTGCATATGGTGATTCTATTAAGAGATTACTTATGCTCTTTATAGATAAAAAGGATACGACCTATTTATCTGCCGACACCTTGATGTCTATGAATTATATCAATAATGAAGATACAGCAAAACTATTAAAAGCATTTTATAATGTCAGAATCTTCAACAAGGATTATCAATCAATTGCTGATTCATTAAGCTATTTCCCAGATGATTCATTATATATCCTTTACAAAACCCCTGTCTTGTGGTCTGATAGCACTCAAATAACCGGAGATACTATAAGTATTTATTCAAAAAACGGAGGGATTGATAAAATATTTGCTAGAAATAATGGCTTTATAACAAATATGATAGCAGAAAACTTATACAATCAAATTAAAGGTAAAACAGTATTGACTTATTTTAAAAACGATAGTATTGAGAGAATGAATGTCAATGGCAATGCTGAAACAATATACCATATGGAAAATGATAAACATGAACTTACAGGAACAGTAAAAACCGTATGTAGCAAAATCAAATTTAACTTCAAAAATAATAAAATAAAAAATATTAAATTTTTTGGTACTCCAAAATCCGACCTTGTTCCGATAAAGCAAGAAATATTAAATCCACACTTTCTTGATGGATTCAAATGGATGGAAAAATATAGACCTAAAACTAAAGATGAAGTTCGACAAAAACAAGTTTCCGAAATCAAATCGGATACAAAAGAAAAAAATGATAATAAGAATTAATTAAAAAATTTGATGGTCTTTCTTGCAGATACTATTTACTGTATTTTTAGCTTTTAAACATTATTTAAAATAAAATGCAAAAAATAATAACTATAACC
>JALVAD010000403.1 GCA_027011385.1 Saprospiraceae bacterium
TTGCAAAAGTAATACGAAATTTAATTAAAATCAAATTTTTATATCAATTTAACATATATTTTTTTTATAATATATAAAGAAAAACCTAACTTCCTTTACAATCAATATATAAATTAAACTCAAAGTTAAGTTTTTTATTGTTGCCAATCAATATTTTTTTCACCTTTAACACAATAAATATGTAAATGTTAATGAATTACAAAATAAACTAACTTCTTAATCATAAAGACACATTTTTCAATAAAAAGGTTGGTAGTTTTTGTTTTTTTTTCTTAAAAATTTAAAAAAATGCAATTATTCTTAACTTTGAATTAAATTTACACCAAAATCAATTAAAAAATATGATAAATCTTACTGTTAAAAATTATAATCTGGTCTTCAAAAGACCTGCTGGAACTTCAAGAGGTGTACTAAAAACAAAACCATCGTATTTTTTAATGCTTCACGACTCTCAAAACGAAAATAAAATCTCTATCGGTGAGTGTGGTATATTACCGGGACTGAGCTATGATGACAAACCCGGATACGAAAAAAAATTAGAGGAACTTAAATCAGTTATCAACAGCACACAAAAAGTCGATATTGATTTAGATTTAGACAAATGGCCTTCGATTCGATTTGGACTAGAGATATTGATAAAAGACTATTATTCCAAGTCCGATAAAGTATTATTCCCAACCGCTTTTACACAAGGTCAATATAAAATACCAATTAACGGTTTGATTTGGATGGGCGAAAGACAATTTATGTTTAACCAAATAAAAACAAAAATAGATGAGGGCTGGTCTTGTATAAAGATGAAAATAGGTGCAATTGACTTCAAAGAAGAACTGGAATTGCTAAAATTCATCAGAGCTCAATTCAAACCTTCTGAATTGGAATTGAGAGTAGATGCAAATGGCGCTTTTGCTCCTAGAAATGCTTTGGAAAAATTAAAATATCTATCGGACTACAGTATTCATAGCATTGAGCAACCTATCAAAGCAAAACAAATTGACCAAATGGCTGAATTATGCGAGATCTCCCCTATCCCAATCGCTCTTGATGAAGAATTAATCGGCATCTTTGATTACTCTGAAAAAATGGAGATGATTCGAAAAATAAAACCTCAATATATCATTCTTAAACCCAGTCTGATTGGTGGTTGGAAAGCTTCAGAAGAATGGATTCAAATTGCAAAAGAAAACAATGTGAAATATTGGGCTACCTCAGCACTAGAATCAAATATTGGTCTTAATGCAATCGCTCAATGGACAGCTACATTGGAAAAAGATTTGGTTCACGGATTAGGAACAGGCCAACTTTACACCAATAACTTTCAGTCACCATTATTGGCCTCAAAAGGCTTCCTAAGCTATCAAAAGGACAAAAATTGGTCTATTCCGCTCTAAATCCGCTTCAAAATCGACTAAATATTAAGAAAAATTATAATATAATCCTTAGCATATTGTTTTATTTATCAAATATGTTATAATTTTGCTTATTGAAGTTGTACGCTTCATTATTTTAATCCAAAGTATTTAAAAATGAAAAAAACACTATATATTCAGTTTGGTTTCTTCTTGTTGTCCGGTTTTATACAAGCCCAAGTCACTTCGGTTTTTACAGATGAATTGGCTACTTATAAGCAAGCTAAAATTCATTATGAAAACAAAAATTTGGAGTTGGCCAGACAGCTGTTTCAAAAATATATCAGATCTCAAGATCAACTCGAAAAACACCACGATATCAATTATGTAGAATCCGAGCTGTATTTGATAAAAATAGCATTTGAATCCGGTCAGGATTATGGTGAAAATCTGGTTGATGAATTTGAAAAAAAATACTCCTCCCACGTCTTACTAAACGATGCATATATTGCTCAAGGCAGGTATTATTTCAAAAAGAAAGATTATACAGCTGCAATAGCGACATATGAAAAAATAAATCTTGACGGACTTAATTTTTATACGGAGGATGAAGTGAAATTCAATCTTGCGTACAGTTATTTTGTAAAAAAAGAATTTGAAAAAGCATCCGTTTTGTTCAAAGACTTGAGTCTAACTGACAGGAAATACTATTATCCCGCCCATTATTATTACGGCATTTGCCAATTTCTAAAAAATGATTTTGAACGAGCAATTAATAGTTTTAATATCATACAAAACACGGAACAATACAAGCAATACGTACCCTATTACCTAGTACAATTGTACTTCACTCAGGGCGACTATGACAAAACAATACAAGTGGGCGAAGAAAAACTCAAAATCAAAAATGTAACCAATTATTACAAAATAAATCACCTTATTGGTCAATCCTATTTCTTAAAAAAGGACTACGCAAATGCACTACCCTATCTAGAAATATATGAAGCCAATACCGATAAAATGAGAGCGGAAGATTTCTATCAATTAGGATATATTTACCAACAATTGGGCAAATGCGACAAGGCTATCCCCGCTTTCAAAGAAATCTCGAATCAGAAAAACGCAATGGGACAAAATGCCAATTATTATTTGGCTGATTGCTATTTCAAAACCGGAGATAAAGAATCTGCACGTACTGCTTTCAAAAATGCAAGCGATCTGGATTACAACAAGATGATTCAAGAAGAATCTCTGTTTAATTATGGAAAATTATCAGCCGAAACAGGTTATGACAGAGAAGCCATTAAATCGTTATTATCAATATCAAAAAATTCACTGTATTATCTGGAGGCGCAAAATGTACTTAGAGATGTTTTTATCAATACAAAAGACTATAAAAAAGCACAAGAGACATTAGAAGAATTGGATAATGTATCCTCTCAACTTTTTCAAGCATATCAAGCTGTGTCCTATTACAAAGCACTTCAGGAAATAAACGATGGTAATTTAAAAGAAGCAGAAGAGGATCTGTACAAAGCGGAAAAAGTAAATAGAGATATTAATATCGCTATTAAAACCCATTATTGGCTTGCTGATTTGCTTTATCGCCGGGGTGAATATATCAAAAGCAATCAGTATATCGACAGGTATTTTATAATGGCAAAAGGGGTGAAAATTGATGACGAACTTACAACTCCATCTTTTGGTAAATACATTCAAGCATATGATTATTATAAATTGAAAAACTATCCTGTAGCTGCTCAGAAATTCCTTGAAGCAATACAACTTTTTAAGAAACAAAAAATAAAAAATGTTGAACTTAAACGAAAACTAATCGCTGACTCTCATCTAAGAATTGCTGATGCATATTTTTATAACAAACAATTGGACGAAGCATTGGTACATTATAACTATGTAATCGATAAAAATGCTGCAAATGCAGCTTACGCTCTTTATCAAAAAGCTTTGATTGCAGGACTAATGAATAAACCTTTTGAGAAAATAACTATATTGGAAGAGATTTTGGACAAATACAAAAACGCTCCTGTCAGACCAAATGCTTTTATAAGTCTGGGAAATACATATAACGAATTAAAACAATACGAAAAAGCGTACGATGTGTATGAAACCATTGTCAAAGAATTTCCTAATCAAACAAAACTACAAAATGAGGCTTATCTCAAAATGGGATTGATAAGTTACAATAAAGGAAGTGTAGATAATGCAATTGAAAATTATAAGTCTGTAATCAACAACAATGCTGATGCAGAATCAAAACAAGAAGCTCTCACTTCTATTGAAGAAATTTACATCAATGATAAAAAAGATGCTGATGGCTATTTTGAATATGTGAAGACAGTACCTGGAGTAAAAATAGACGGATTATACAAGGATTCACTCAATTTCACTACTGCAAAAGTTTATTTCGATCAGGACAGCATCGATAAAGCTATCAAGTATTTTGATAATTATCTCAATGTTTATAATCAGGGTTATTATGCTTTAGATGCTCATTTTTACAAAGCGGAAAGTTATTTGATTAAAAAGAAGTATTCCAAGGCATATAAAGATTTCAAATATATCATCGACCAAGGATTCAATTCGTATTATGAACCGGCATTGTACAAAGCCGCAATCATTAGTTTCAATTACCTCAAAAATTATTCTCAAGCTTTGAAATATTACAAAATACTCGATGGATTAGTGAAAGATGAGAACAAAAGATACGATGTCCAATTGGGTGCAATGAGAAGTGCATTTAGGATAAATAATTTTGCCAATGTACAAAAATATGGCTCAAAAATACTCAATAATGCGCTCACGACACCAAAAGAAAGGTCTGCTGCACACTATTACATCGGAAAAGTTGCCGAAGCAAACAAAAAATACGATACTGCTCTGAGACATCTCAACAAAGTTATAAATCAAAATAGGAATAGCAATTGGGCTGCAGAAGCACGATATTTGATTTCAAAAATTTACTATCACAGAAATGAATTGTCTTTGGCAAAAAAAATGATTCAAGATGCAAATGTAAAAAACAGTGCCTATCCATATTGGGTTGCAAAAGGTTTGATACTGATGTCAGATATTTTTGTAGCTAAAAAGGATTTATTCAATGCTAGAGCTGCTCTGGAGGCTGTTTTGGAAAATTACAAAGAAGATAAAAGCATCATCAAAGAAGTCAATTCCAAACTAGAAACTTTGTCAAAACTTGAAGAAAAAACAAGTCGTGTTGAAAAAGATAATGCCGATGGCACATTAAAACTCGATACGATAAATAACAGTAATAAATAATAAATTCCATACGATGAAATACGCATATATATTATTAAGTTTAGTCCTGTTTTCAGGAACATCAACATTGATTGCCCAAGAAGACAATGTCAATTTTGATGATGTCAAAGTTATTAAGGAATATTCTGCACAACTAGGTGATTTCGATAAAATAAATATTGAGCCAATATTACCGGTTTTTGACCTTAGTAGCAGAAAGTACAAATACAGCGTGAGAGCTATCCCTATGAAATTGAAATACGAAAAGCCAAAAATCAGACCTTTGGCTCTTCCTGAACCAAAACCTATTCATCTGAATAAATATTTGGTAAAACTCGGCTATGGCTATCCCAAATTTCTCAATGCTGAACTATCAGTAGGATACAAATCCGGAAATATGAATTCCAATATAGACTTAAGTCATCTTTCAATAGACAATACCTTAAAAATCAAAGACCAAAAAAATTCTATTACCAAATTGGATTTTAACTTTTTCGACAGAAAAAACGAAATGGATTTGGAATATGGTTTAAACGGTAGCATTGATGTAAGATATTATAACCTTTATGCCGTCAATGATTTCTCATTTGATAGCCTAATTCAAACTAAAAGAAGACTAAACATTGGAGATTTCAGCGCAATAATTAAAAAAGAAGAGTTAATTTCAAACCTAAATAATAAGACAGAGTTTAACTATCAATTTATTCAATTAAATACCGGTAAAATATTAGAGAATATATTCACTATAAAAAACACAAGTGAGTATAATTTCAATGAAAATACTTCACTTAATTTACCGGTAACAGCGCAGACATTAATAGGAACAAAAACATTTGCATTACAAGCAAATCCTTTTATTCAATACAGCACCAGACTATTCAATATAAGAGCAGGAGGAGATATGGGCAAGACTCAAGACCTAGATTTTATTTACCCTTATGCTGAGATATCATCAAATCTATTTGACAATTTCATCGAGATATTTGCTAGTGTTGACAATCAAATATTCAATAATACCGACTATATAAAATCACAGATTAATCCTTTTATGAATTTCGATAAGGACTCGATTGCAACATCGGTTTACAATAACTACACTTTAGGTGTAAGAAATAGTCTTGAGGGAGCAAAATTGGAATTTATAGTGACTTACCAAAAGATAAAAAACAAGCTGTTTTTTGCGCCTAACTTTTTCGATGATAGAATATTCAATACTATATATGACGGTGGAAAAAATATAAAACTTCAAGTGAATTTGGCGTATAAGATACTTCCTCAATTGGAAATCACCGGAAATGTAACAAACAACATCTACACTATGGACAACATCGCGAAACCTTGGTATAATCCTGCCCTTACGGCTAATTTTACAACCAAAACCGAATTATTGAGTAAAAAATTATTTATACAAGGAGAATTATTTTTTGCTTCACAATCTTGGTATCAGGATTATTATAGAAATAAAAAGAAGCTACCAAGTCTGTTTGACATCAGTTCAAAAACAGGATATAAATTTCATAAATCCTCCAGTATTTTTGTAGAAGTCAATAATATATTTGCACAAAATTATCAAAAGTGGTATCAATACCCCAGCTATGGGTTGAATTTTCTGGCAGGAATGGAGTTGAGATTTTGAAAAAATGAAATACAGCTATACTAAATAATACCAAAATAGTGTTACATTTGCGTATTCAATAACAAACTACTATGGGGCAAGAGTCAAAATTTTCATTTAAAGAGTTGTTTTCATTTATTTTTAGCAAGGTATTTTTAAAACATCTTGGATTGCTGGTTTTATTCTTTGCCGTAGTGATTACAGGAGTACTTTGGTGGTTAAATATATATACCAATCACGGTCAAAAGTTGGTTCTTCCCGATTATATCGAAACCAAGGTTGACAAAGCGGCAAAAGACGCAAAAGAAAGAAAATTCTTGATTGTAGTCGATGACTCTACTCATATAGTCGGTAAACCCGGAGGAATTATCATCGCACAAAATCCAAAACCGGGTTCAAAAGTAAAGGAAAACAGAAAAATATATGTCACCGTTACAAAATACAATCCGGACAAAATAAAAATCAAGGACTTGCCATCTCTCTACGGTCGAAACTACGAAGCTAAACAGCGTGAATTGGCTATGTTGAAGATAAAATCCAAAATCAAAGGCTACAAATACGATATAAGTTCTCCTAACAATATCCTTGAGGTTTTTTACAAAGGCAAATCCATTATTTCAAAAGCAGGTAAACAAAAAGACCTTGAAATAGAAAAAGGTGCTACTCTCGAGTTTATTTTGAGCCGTAAATCCGGAGGAACAACAGATTTACCAAAATTGCGCTGTATGACTTTGGAACAAGCCATATTCTTAATCGAATCCAGAAACTTGAATATCGGCTTAATCAGAAAAAACGGTCAAATTGTTTCCGATACTGAAACCGGTTTTGTTACCAAGCAGATACCTGCTGCGATTGATGATATCCCAATGGGCACAACAGTTGATTTGTATATCAGCGAAGATCTGCCAGAGGGCTGTAATTAGGAACATAAATAATCAATAAGACTTTTATTTTATTTCCCTGTTCTCTAAGTCTCTGGCCGAATGATGAATTGTTAAAATATCAATTTTGTTATACCAAATTAACTTTAAGATGTCGTATAAATA
>JALVAD010000404.1 GCA_027011385.1 Saprospiraceae bacterium
GTTTAAAACGGCTTATAACAAAGAAGTACTTTTAAAGATCCCTTAGCATTATACATAATTTTTCAGCTAATTAAAAATGAAAAGATGCAGTATTTTTGCTATACTTAGAATAAATATTAACTTTGTATGATTACACAATAAATGTTTCAAAGATGGAAAATAAAGAATCAAGAAGAAATTTTCTTAAGAAAACTGCTGTGGTAAGTGCTGGATTAGCTGCTTTTCCTCAATTTGCTTTTGGAAATATATTTTCCAAGCAAAAACTAAAAGTGGGATTGATAGGGGTTGGTTTAAGAGGAACTAATCATTTGAGTAATTTATTAAATAGAGATGATATTATTGTAACAGCTATTTGTGATATAGATCCCAGACGTATAAAAATCGCTACGGATCTGATATCAGAAAGAGGTGGTAAAAAACCATTGATTTTTGGCGAAAATGAATATGATTACCGTAATCTTTTGGCACTAAAAGAAGTTGATGCCGTGATAAGTTCTACTCCTTGGCTTTGGCATGTACGTATGACCAAAGATGCGATGCTAGCAGGCAAATATGCCGGTGTGGAAGTATCGGCAGCAAATACTATGGAAGAATGTTGGGATCTTGTAAATACCCATGAGAAGACGGGGACACATATGATGATTTTGGAAAATGTAAATTACCGTAGAGATGTTATGGCTGTTTTGAATATGGTCAAACAAGGTGTATTTGGAGAATTGGTTCATTTGCGAGGGGGATATCAACATGATTTGAGGGGAGTTAAACTCAATGACGGAAAAACAGCCTATGGTAAGGGAGTTGAATTTGGAGAAAAAGGTGTATCAGAATCAGCTTGGCGTACCCAACATTCATTGAAGCGAAACGCTGATATATATCCAACTCATGGTCTTGGGCCAATAGCTACAATGGATAATATCAATAGGGGAAATAGATTTGTTTCTCTTAGTTCCAATGCTACTAAAACCCGAGGATTGCATAATTATATAGTTGAACATGGAGGAGAAGATCACCCAAATGCTAAATTGAAATTTAAACTCGGTGATATAGTTACTTCAACAATCGAAACAGCAGGTGGCGAAACTATTATTCTTACGCATGATACAAATCTGCCTAGACCGTATTCACTTGGATTTAGAGTACAAGGGACAAGAGGATTGTGGGAAGTCGACGGAAATAGAATATATATAGAAGGAGTGTCAAAACCACATCATTGGGATGAAGCTACTAAATGGCTTGAAAAATACGATCATCCGCTATGGCAAAAATATGGAAAACATGCTGAAGGAGCAGGTCATGGAGGTATGGATTTTTTCGTATTGAATGCTTTTGTTGAATCAGCAAAACAAAATATTGCACCTCCAATGGATGTTTATGATGCGGCAGCTTGGAGTTCAGTCACTCCACTATCCGAAATGTCTATTGAAAATAATGGAGCAACTCAAGATTTTCCTGATTTTACCAGAGGTATGTGGATCAAAAGAAAGCCTTATGATTGGATAAAGGACACATATTAAAAAAAGAGCAATCCTCATATGAAGATTGCTCTTAAATTTGATTTGTAGTTAATCAAATTATCTTACAGCATCTTTCAATGCTTTTCCTGGCTTAAATTTAACAAGATTCATTGCTGGTATCTTCAATTCAGCACCTGTTGCAGGGTTTTTACCTATTCTAGCTTTTCTTTTAGAAATAGAAAATGTACCAAATCCTATGAATGCAGCTTTATCTTCTTTAGTCAAAGCGTCTTGAATTCCATCAAATGTAGCATTGATAGCGTCTGTTGCTTGAGCTTTAGAAATACTTGCTTTCTCAGCTACTAATTTAATTAAATCTCCTTTGTTCATTTGTTAACTTTTAATTAATAAAAATAATTTTTGCTCGGCAAAGGTATAATAAAAATCAATTATACAAAAAAAAATAGCAAAAACTTTACAAATGCCTAAAATAAGGCGTTTTGAATAAATTAGTTAAAATCATTATATATTATAAAAAATACAATATTATATTTTTATATG
>JALVAD010000405.1 GCA_027011385.1 Saprospiraceae bacterium
CAATAGAATTTATCATGCAGCCAATACAATCGAAATAGATAAGATCTCGATACAATCTTCAGTTCAATTGATATTAAATGCACCACTAATTATTATTAAAGAAAATATCCAGATTAAAGGTGAATTAATAATTAATCCAAGCGGATGTCTATCAAATTGAATTAATAGAGTTTGATTCTGATAATATTCCATTAATGTAGGCTTTTTGTAGCCCTAAAAATTTTAAATTCTAATGTAAAATGAGATACCTTTGTCTACTTATTAAATGGAAAGGAACAATAGAAATTAATTAGCTTTTATTTATGATAAATCTTATATAATTTTAAACTGATTTATGAAAGAAAATTTGGAACAAAATAAGCTAAATGCAATTGCTTTTTACAAAATGGCATTTGAAGGTAATCCTCAGCAAGCTGTTAACTTATATGTGGGGTCTGAATACATTCAACACAACCCTTTAGTTGGCAATGGAATTGAACCCTTTGTGGATTATTTTGATAAAATGGCTAAAGAATATCCTGAAAAATCGATTGAATTTGTACGAATAATTGCAGAAGGAGACCTGGTTGCTTTACATACGCATCAAGTTTGGCCTGATAATATAGAATATGTAACTATGGATTTTTTTAAGTTTGATTCCAATGGTAAAATCATTGAACATTGGGATTCTATGCAAGAGATTCCTAAAGTTTCAGCTAATAATAACACTATGTATTAAATATAAAAACATCTATTTTTTCATAATAAACCCCAAATATTTATGTCAACATCAAAATCAATATTAATTTTTTCAATTGTAGTTATATTTATTTCAACTAACCTTTTTGGTCAAGAGAATAAAAATAAACCCAAATACATTAAGGTTGATCACAGTGAACAACCATGGTATATAGAAATTCAAAAAGAAGTTCCCAATTACTATATAATACAAAAATTATATAATGATTATTTTGAGAGTCATCCTTTGGAAAAGAGTATTCAGAAGAAGATTGTCAGAAGATGGTTACAAACAGAAGTATCAACAATGGAATCCAATGGTGATGTTCATCCATATCATTTGAGTAAAGAAGATTATCAAAAAATAGCTACTGCCGAACAAAAAAACATTAGAAGGAGAAGACATAAAGTTATTCAAACCAGAAGTGGCAGTACACCGCCGAATGCTACATGGAATGATAGTGTTGGTACCTGGAGAATGATTGGACCATATCATGGCAGGGATAATGAGCATTCTTATAATATGTATGGCGGTTTTACAGACAGGGTATATATCAATCCCTACAATAGAAACAATATGTTTTCAGGACAATCATACGGTGGAATATGGACATCCCAGGATGCAGGGGCTACATGGAAACTTACCGATAGCGAATTCCCAAATGGTAAGGATACTTATGCAAATCGGGATATATATTATGGAGAAATTGAAGCTCACCCTTTGGATCATGATCAGATATTGGCAGGTACGGAAGCAGGCTTATTGATCTCAACCGATGCAGGAGAATCATGGACGTTGGCTGATAGCATGAATTATATGTCATTACCAAATGAAAGGTCTTATTTTGTTGCACAAAAACCTGATGATACCCAAGTAATGTTGGTGAGCTATGGGAAAAAAATATTTCGCTCTTCTGACGGAGGAAGCAATTGGACATTGGTTTTTGATAATAGCAGTGTACCTTATGTGTTTTCAAAATATCAGCACAACACAACTGGTGTATTTCATCGGTGGTATAACTTTTGCGGTCTTCAATTTCATCCTACCGAAGCTAACATTGTATATTTGGGTGCTTTAAACTCCAGCAATGAAGTCTGCCTTTATAGATCTATAGATGCAGGTCTAAGTTTTAGTTTAATAAAGAATACTGCTCAAAAAAAATGGTTAAAAATGCTTATGTCTTTGGATGATGAACATAATGTGTATTTTGCCAATATATTTATCAATGGTGGCAATGCCGCTTCAGACGAAGGAATATACAAGTATGACACATCTGGGACTTTTGTTAGCTTTACCCATATTCCTCCTAATGATGCTCAATTGCTTGATGATATCACTGTTGATCAAAATGATGCAGACGTATGGTATTTTGGAGGATATGCCAGTAGTCTGGTTATGAAGTCAACAGATGCAGGTCAAACATGGTTTCATCTCAATGACAATCAATATGACGTTGGTACTGTAGATTATATACACCCTGATGTGCGATCATTATGTGCAGTAGGTGATACAGTCTTGGTCGGTACCGATGGAGGATTGCATAAATCTTATAATGGTACCGATTTATTTACGGCATCCGGAAAATGGGTTTCAGCCATAGATTTATGGGGATTTTCTTCGGCTTATAAGGGAGAAGTATGTGCCACAGGTGATGATCATGGCCCGGTTGAAATCAGAGTTGCAGATATAGATAAAGGCTGGAATGCTTATCATGGAGCTGATTCAGGTGAATTAGAAGTCAATAAATGTAGAAGTGAATTTACTTATTCTAATTCAGGAGGCAGGGTTGTAAAAATAGTAAATGATAGCACTTTAGTAGATGACCACAGTGTAGGATTCTCTACAAAATTTGAGTATTTAGCTCAAGACCCTAATGAGTATTTTAAATTTTATCCTTATAAAGATAAAGACTTAAAGATGTCTGATGACAATATGACTAGTGCTATTATCATACATACCTTTAATCAAAATATCTCTAAAGTTGAAGTTTGTCTAGATAACAATCAGATATTATATGTCCTAGAAAAAAATGAAAATGTATTTAAAACAACAGATGGTGGTACTATCTGGACTGATATTACTCCATCTACATCAGTCACAAATGGACAGACAAATATATCAGATATAGAGATTAATGAAACAGGCGATCAAATATGGTTGAGTTATGGTCAATACCAATCCAATTGTAAAGTAGTCCAGTCAACAGATGCAGGAAATAACTGGACAAATATCACTACACCAACACTACCTTCTAATGTTGTTGGAAATATTACTTATCAGAGAGGTACAGATGGCATGGTATATATAACGATGAACCTTGGAGGAGTTTGGTATAGATCCAATACTGATAGTGATTGGAGTTTGCTGGGGACAGGTTTACCAACAATATCTTATATGCAAACTATTTATACAGTTCCTGATATGAATAAATTTAGGATGGGAACAAGTAGAGGTGCTTTTGAACATGACCTGCCTGTTCATTCGAATTTAAGAGCACATTTTGCAGTTGATACCAAAACCAGAACTTCATGTAGTTTGGATACATCTTATTTTTATGACTATAGCTCATATTATGATAATGGCAGCATTACTTTCAACTGGACATTTGAAGGAGGAACTCCCGGTACAAGCACCGATATGAACCCTAAAGTAATATATGATACTCCTGGAATATTTGATGTATCATTGACAATTTCTGATGGCGCAGGCAATTCTCATAGTATTACTAAACAGGATTTTATGATTGTTAATGAAGGCGATTGTGATATTACAACTATTCCCAGCAACGCAGTAGATAATAATGAAAACTATAATTATGTGATTGCACCAAGTATGGGCTTACAAAATACCACCGCTTATACAATGATGGCATGGGTAAAAGGAGAAGGAACACAAAGGGATTATGCGGGAATATTGTCTCACAAAACATCTACCGGAAATGTACATCTTAATGTAAGAGGTGTATCAGCTGATAATAGTTCTGAGATAGGATTGCATCACCCCAATGGACACTGGTATTGGAGTTCAGGATTGTATCTAGTCCCAAATCACTGGACACATGTAGCTCTGGTCGTTGCACCAAATAGTTTGACAATATATAAAAATGGAAAATCTCATGTATTTAACACAACAGTTGCCCCAGCAGATCTGATTGATAAATTTGAGATTGGAACCATGATAGACAGAGAGGGTGACAGGAGTTTTAAAGGATTGATTGACGAAGTTGCTTTTTATGACAGGGCATTGACTGCTGATGAAATCAGAAACATGATGCACCTTACAAAAGAAAATCCAAATTATCCATCCCAACATGATAGTGGTTTGGTAGCTTATTATCAATTCAATTCGGATGGCAATACTTGTTATGACGTTTCAGGTAATAATAAAAAAGCCGAACTTTACGGTAGTGATATACATAAAGTGGTAAGTGACGGTCCATTTGGCGGCGGACAATCAGATAAGGTAAATGTATCAGGTATCGGGCTTGTTTCTTTTCCAAATTCAGGAGTAAAAATTGATTTTTCTACTCCGGTGCCGGATGGTGATGTTGTAGTATCTCATATAGAAAATCTGCCGGATGTCTATCCTAGTACAAAAAAAATGCATGAAGCCGGTTATTATATAATGGATAACTACGGTATGCATACTACCATTGGAGCATTAAATACTATAGAATTTACAAAAACCGGAACTATTAGTAATCAGATAGTAACAGATGGTGGTGGATTTGAACTATTCGAACGCCCCACAAATAAACATGATGATCCTTTTAATAGTATTATTACTTCCAATTTCACTTTAATTTCCGGTAATTTTGGACATGTGAAAGCTACAGATGCTTTTGCAATTGATAGCCTGGGGCAGTACATTATTGGCAGGAATGCCTATCCTTCAGTAGCACCTGCAATAAAAATGGTATCACCTGATAAAGCCGGTGATGTGGTAGAAGGAGGCATTAGTATTTCTCTATATATGGATAGTGACAATCAAGGGCTAATATTACCTCTGATGAGCAATTCTGATTTTAGCACGGTAGGACAGGCTACAGAAGGCATGCTTGCTTATTCTACAGACGAAAAAGCATTAGTAGTATATTCCTATGGAGTTTGGAAAAAAATAGACATGTTTTCTGTTTTAAATATAACAGAAGGCAGTACAGATGGAACGACATCCATAACTTTCGGTAACAATCCAACTGGAAATAATGCCATTGTGGAATTATTAGAAAAAGGGTTTATTAAGTACAATACCAAATCCAATGCAGATTTAACCATTATTAAATATCCTGTTGTGGGAATGATGATATATAATATTGATGAGCATACGCTGCAATCATTTGATGGATCACATTGGAATAATATATCTTTAAGCTCTTCCTCAGTTGCATCTTCTTCTGACCCTGCGGTAAAAATAGAAGGATTTTCAACAGGTAATACAAAACTCAACAATGCAGTGTTGCAGGATAGTGATGATAATGCCGTTATGATGATACCGACATTGGCTCCGGAATCAATAAAAGCTCCTGTTGAAGGAATGTTTATTTTCGATCCTAACAGGAAACAATATTTTTTGTACGATGGAAGTTATTGGAATAAGATTTAAAACAATAAATATCTTTAATTTAATAGTAAATTTAAAAGATCGTAATATTAAACTTTGTCAATTAGTAAAGTCTAATGCAGCAATTAAATAATTGAAAGCATCTATTTACTAAGTTATGATAAAATTTTTTAAAACAAATAAGGTTTTATCATTAAAATCACATATATTTGTGATAACAATTAAATAAATTATTGCTTTGTTTAATTATTAACAAATAGTATTCTTTGTGTTTTCGCTTTAAATTAGGAGAATATGCTTGTTAGAGTTGCTAAGCGATTAAATTAAAATCATTAAACAATGAAAAGAAAAGTAAATTTACTAATCTTTGTTATCAGCATTATATCAATTGGTGCTTTAAATGCTCAGCTGGTAAATAATGGAGGAACCATAATAGTAAAAGATGGTGCAACCCTACATGTGGATGCCGATTTAACAAATACCACAGGTACTCTTCAGCTTGAAGCTAATTCTACCCTTGAGGTAAGTGGTGATTTTACTAGTGAAGTGGCGGCATCTTTTGATGCAGATGCTAATTCTCTGGTCAAATTCTTTGGTTCAACTAGTAAAAATATCAAGTCTGGAGGAGATGATTTCGGAAATGTATTAATGGCAAAAGATGATACAAAAGATATGTCCTTGGTAGATGACATGACAGTCACTACAAATTTAGACTTTACCCCAGCAAATGGAAATAAACTTGTGATTGGAGCAAATGACTTAACATTTGGGGCGATAGCAGATGTTACCAACAATGGAACAAATCGTTACATACAAGCTGATGGAGCTGGAGTTGTAAAGAAAAACTATACAGCAAACGGTTCATTTGAATTTCCGATTGGAGATGTAACCAATTATTCTCCTATAACCGCAAATGTCACAGCCACCGCATTTGGAGGTAGTGCTAATCTGGCAGTGAATGTTGTCGATGCTGTTCATCCAAATAAATATACCGATGCAGAATCTTATATCACTAGATACTGGAAAGCAGCTGGTACTGATATGAATGACTGGACTGCTACATTAACCGGAACCTATACGGATGCCGATATAGTAGGTACAGAAGCAAACATTAAGGGAGCAAATTATATTGCTGATTGGAGTTTTGCAAATGCAGGAGCTGACAACGCACTTAATATCGTTACAGCAGATATAAGCGCAAATTCCGATTTCACAGGAATGAATTATTATGGAAAAATGGCTTCTCTAAAGGCATTTTTACAAGGAGCTTATAGTGGATCAGAAATGAAAACAACACTTACTACCTTACCATTAGGTGCTAATGATGGAGATCATTTTCCAGACACTAGCCCATATGGGACAGGTGAAACAGTAGCATCATTGCCAGCAGATGTTACAGATTGGATAAAAATAGAAATGTGGGATGCTGTTCCGGCAACTGTAACCAAAAGTTATTCCAAATTTGTTAAGAAAAATGGAGACATCGTAGAACTTGATGGAACTACTCCGTTAAAATTTAAAGATGCTCCATCATCATCATATATCGTTCTTCATCACAGAAATCATCTTGACATTAGAACAAATGCAACTCATGACTTAAGCACAAATGCAAGTTTTGACTTTACAACGAGTGCAAATCAAGCTAATATATACGACGAAGGTTGGAGTAATGAGCCACAAAAAGATTTAGGTAGTAGCATCTATGGTATGTGGGGAGGAAATGCCAATGGTAACACTAATGTGAGATGGAATGGACCTGCTAATGATAAAGGTCAATTACTAAATACAATATTATCTGGAAATACTTCAAATGTACTTACTAGTGTATATTCTGATGGGGATCTTAATTTTGATAAAAAAGTACGTTGGAATGGTCCTGGTAACGACAAAGGATATTTATTAAATACAGTTTTATCTGGAAATACTTCAACTATTCTTAAAGAACATAAATAGATTTAATTATGAAAAACATAA
>JALVAD010000406.1 GCA_027011385.1 Saprospiraceae bacterium
TAATGGAACTTTTTTATTTTGCTTTCCGAAATTACATTTTTATCTAATGTCTGAAAGAAAACAGACACTATCTATATTTAAACCAAGTAATAATGTCAAGTTTCAGAATAAAACCAAGATTTAAATACAAAACGGATTTATCAATCGAAGAGCTTTCAGAATTGATAAAAAATGCCCTTGAAGATGAAGAAAGAGTCTGTGAATATCAGTTTATCCCCGGATCATTAAGGATAAGGATACCGGAAACAGACAGGCATTTTTGGTCGCCGGAATTAAACCTGTCTTTGGACAAGGATGGAGACAATTCGGTAATTATCGGTAGATATGGTCCAAGCTCAGGTACTTGGACATTTATAGTGGCAGGATATGCAGCTCTGGGTTTATTGATGTTTTTCATTGGCATATACGGTTCAGCCAGAATGTCATTGGGCTTAAGTTCATCAATACTGTGGGCTTTACCTGTACTTGCATTGAGTATGATTGCTCTATATATCACTGCTCAATTAGGACAAAAATTGGGTGCAGAACAGATGTACCAACTTCATTTTTTCTTTCAAAGTGTAATAGGCAAGAAAATTAAAATCAACTAATTCTAATAGAGCCTATATTGTATCTGCAAGGAAATACATCATATTTCAAATTGATTCTTATTATCTAAATTTAAAGAATTGTCTATTTTCTTACAGCTACTACATAATAAAACTATAATGTAAGAACGTTTATGGGTTAATCATTTTAAACCTTGACAAATTCAGATAAGATGCAAACTAGTAAATATCAATTAAATTTTGTTTTAGTTATTCTATTCACAATCTTAGTAATCGGTAAGTCCAATGCTCAAAAGTACAATTTTGCCGGTGGATTGAGATGGGGAGGAAATTTAGGTTTAAGTTTATCGGAAAGGGTAGCAAAACGGGTAACTTTAGAGCAAAATATCACTTCTGAAAATGAAAGTTACTACTATTCTTTTTCCGCTTTAGCAAGATACCATCAGCCGCTTATAACAAACAGATTTAATTGGTTTTACGGGGGTGGATTTGGAATAGTAGGAATAAAAGAGACTGATAGATACCCTGAATCAACTGCGACTTCATTTGTATTGCAAACAGGATTGGAATACACTATTAGCAGAGCGACTTTTTACGTAGCTCTCGAACCATATACATTTCTCGCAAATTCTCGTTTAAGATTCAAAATAGATAAAATGTTTTCAATCAAATACGTTATTATCAAAAGAAAATCTAAATGGAAAAAGAAAGTCAATAATATATTTAAAAAGAAAAAACACAAAAATAAGAAATCGAATAAAGGTTCGTGGAAAGATGTATTTAAATAAAAAGTGATAATAGCACAAGCAAAAAAATAATTATGGGTAACCCATCAATAAGCCCTGTAAAATAGTAATCAGATTTTTTATTTTTTGATAAAATAACTAAAAGCATTGTTAAAAAATATCCAAAAAGAACTGCACCACCTTGTTCATCGGTATAAATATCTTTTATAATAAGTACCATGGTAATAGATACTGAAACAAGCAATGCTATAACTGCTAATAGGACTGCCTTGTTTTTACCGAATTTATTTGGTAAAGTGGGAACTTTGAGTGAACAATCATACTCAATATCTCTAATATCAAAAGGTATCGCAAGCGCGAATATGAAGAAATATTTCTCAATAAAAATTGCTATTCTTGTTGACAATTCAACTTCACTTTTATACAATGGTATCAAAGTCGCTATTGCAGCCCATACAAGAGCAACCAAGAATATTTTTATAATTGGATAGTCTCGGAGTCTTTTACCAAATAACGGAATCACATACCAGACAGAGATAAATGCAAAGAATATTATAGCGATTATTTCATTTGTAGATAACTGAAAAAAAGTATATGCAGAAATGAGACCAAAAACAATAATCATAGCACTCAAGAGCGCTTTCATTTTTCTTAAAGTTTCGAGTTTATCTCTAATTACATCTTCCTGCGGTGTAAAAACTCCTAAAATATTGTGAAGTGCGTATAAAAATACTGTAGAAGAAAATATAAATATCAGATAATGATAATCTGCACTTATATTGAATAAAATATAAGTTTGAAGTATAAACAATGTTGCAGACAAGGCAATATGAATGCTTGAATACAAATAGAAATCAAGAATTTTATAAAAATACTTCTTAACCACAAATTATTTATTTCTTGCGCAGGACGCCAATCCACTACAACTAGCATACTTTTTCATGCAAATTGAATTCGCTATAAGCTTAGAAATCTTTAGCTCAGTATATGTTTCATCCTTGAGCCAAAGTGTCTCCGACCTCTTGGCTATATTCATAAAAATCCATTTAGTATGCTTAACATAACACTAGGCATATATATCAGTAAGTTCAAATTTTTCTCCATCAAACAATCCCAAATCACTTAGTTTTATCGAAGGAATAACCAGCAATGCCATGAAAGATAATGTCATAAAAGGTGCAGAAATATTGACCCCATTCATTTTGGTCAAGATATCAAGATCAGCGTATTTTTCAGCCACAAACTCATATGGTTTATCACTCATTAGACCTGCGATAGGCAATGCTAAAACCTCTTTTATTCCCTTATTTTTATTTACATATGCCACACCTCCTTTATTATTGATTATCATATTAGCAGCCATAGCTATCTCTTCATCACTTGTTCCTACCACTATAATATTATGTGAATCGTGGGCTACAGACGATGCTATTGCCCCTTCCTTAAGTTCAAATCCTCGCACAAAACTCATAACAGGTTTAGCATCCGAATAACGATTAATAACTGTGATTTTCAATATGTCATTTTCTATATCTGACACCAAGTTACCGTTCACTCCTTTCAAGCTAAACGATGATTTTGCAGTTACCAATTGGTGATCGATTATCTCAATGACCTTTATATCTTTACCTTTATCTTCAACCATAAAATCAGAGACCGTTTTTTCAGTAGCAACAAAATTATTAACATGTCTAGCAGGTTTATAATCTATTAATGCTTCGCCATCTTCCATCGCAAGTTCCCCTTTGATAACTGTCTTCAACACATGGAAACCATAAAGATTATTGACTTCAATAAAATCTGCTGAATCCCCTTCTTGTAGAAGTCCAACATCCAATTTGTAGTGCAATACAGGGTTCACACAAGCCATTCTCAATGTGTCCATTTTATTGATTCCGGCTGAGATAGATTTTTTAACCAATAGATTGATATGACTTTTCACTAAATCATCAGGATGTTTATCATCTGAACAAAACATCATCATTCTAGGATATAGTTCCGCAAGATTTATAAGTTCATCAAAATTCTTTACCGCTGATCCTTCTCTAATTAAAACTTTCATCCCAAGCATCATTTTAGCAAAAGCTTCTTCTCTAGAGAAACTTTCATGGTCGGTAGATATCCCCTGTTTGATATACTCTTTCAACTCATCTCCCATCAATCCCGGAGCATGTCCATCGATAGGAATATTGTATTTTTTTGCCACTTCTAGTTTTTCCATTACATCTGGAGCATGTCTTATCACACCCGGAAAATTCATCATTTCCCCCATAAATCTAATATCCTCTTCTTGAATCAATTGTTCGATTTCCTTAGCAGAAATAGACGCGCCACTTGTTTCAATATTTGTCGCAGGCACACAAGAGGGCGCAGAAAAATAATAATGAAAAGGAATAGATTTTCCGTTTTCTATCATAAATTTCACACCATCAACACCCAATACATTTGCGATCTCATGGGCATCCGATACACATGCCACAGTACCATGTGTTACGGCAATTCTCGCAAATTCAGAAGGCGGTAGCATTGAACTTTCTATATGGATATGAGCATCTATAAAACCAGGTAAAATAAAAGTCTTATATTCAAAATCATCCTTTGTAATCTTCACAATCTTCCCATTTTCAATATGAATTGTGCCCGGGTAAATGGTTTCGTTCAGAACATCTACGATATTGCCTGAGTATTGCGTCATATTATTGTTTTATTATTTTTAAAGTATTTGAAGTATTATCGATTTTCAGATTTAGATTATATATTCCTTTTGGAAAATCACTCAAGTCGATTTGATCTAAGAAATTCTCCCCTTTAATCAAATTTTGTTTTTTGTACACAATCTTCACCCCATTTATATCAAATAAACTAATATCTATTGCACTATCTTCCTCAACCCAAACTTTTACTGTAAAAGTTGACGTGACAGGATTGGGATATGGAATTGCTTTGAGTTGTCTATATGTAATCGCAGGTCCACCTATTTCTACGTCTCTTCTAACCGTAAATACCTCATAAGGCATAATACTTAAGTCAGAGTTTCGCATAATAATATCATGTATTTTTGTATTTTTTATTTCTGTGATTTCTTCTCTAGTAAATGCCGGATCATTTTCATAGTAAAATCTATCTCCATCCCTTAATCTTAAAAATTGATCTTTCATTATTTGTAGCAAAGTCTCACCGAAAATAGTATTTTCAACATGATCTTCTGCCAATAATCCAATCCAAACATCTATATTATCCACATTCCCATAAAGAAATTTCAAGTTACTTGCTAGTTCTTTATCTTTTGTTATTTCATTGAAGTCGGTTATTTTTTCCAATCCAAAATCAGCCCTGATAGTATTGTAGTCAGGCAAACCTCTCTCTCGACTCCTCATGATATTAATTGTAGCCAAATCCAATCCACCTAAATCGGGTTTTCCAAATAAATAATTGCGTACATCATCGACTATTTTTACATCGATTTTTTGTTCCAATTGGACTGACATACCTTTGAGAAAAGGCTCAATTCCTCCTGTCACTTTGATTAGCAGGGGATTAAAATAAGCATCTCTTAAGCTAATATTTCCTTGAATCATTTCTTTGCCATCATCGTCAATTCGTGTGATAATCTTATTGAGTTGAGTATGTCCCAATCTAAAAGCTGCAGCTGAAAACAAATTTGATACAGTAGGATTCAAATCCGGGTTATAGCCTTTGTACTCCGGCAATTTGACACCTTGCATTGGAAGCCATTCATTGAATACGATGGATTGAAAATATGCCCCAACTTTTTTTCTGGCTTTTTGATAAATTTGTTCATCATTCCAAGCAGGATTCTTCTCTTTTATCTTATCACAAAGTCTGTTGTGTTCCCTTGCAAATAGTGTATGTAAAGTAGTCAACAATGGATTTTCATTGGCACGAACATCACCACTTACATATAGTTTATCGCTAATATGTGTATCATTTGCCAATGGAGGTGCATTAGGATCAATCTTAGAATTAAATTCTCCTGTCAGAGTATTCCAAGGTAATAGATTACCTTCAGACATTTTCAATTTTCCATCTTTAAACGTCCTAAGCCAATCAGCTCTAGCTTTATCCGAACCGTAAATATTGGAAGCATCTAAAAAAGAAGTAATTTCATTATTGAATCTTCTTGGATTTGACTTACTTGTTCCTGTACCCTGTGCAGCTATAGTTCTAAATATGGGAATAATGCTTCCAGGCGTAAAAGACTTATCATTTTGAGGAACACTAACAAAAATCTTTTCAGAATAATCAACTCCTGCAAGTGTAATATCATGGTCAATAAATTGACCAAAAACCCAATTATAATCTGTCAACAGCAAATCATCATCAATATTTTCTTTTTGATCACAGATAGTATTGGATATCAATCTCGCATTTGGTCTATCTTTTCCTGTCAATGCTTTTATGCTATCGCCATAGATCATTGTGGTCAATGTTTGAAAATAATAATCCTTAGAACCCCATTTGGGATTATCAACATTATTTCCTGTACCATCAAAGGTCCTGTTCTCTTGTGCTTTTACTAAAGAAAGTGAAGAAATGATAAATAAAAACACAAATAATCTTTTCATACCTATTTTTTTATATATATTTATATTCAAATATGTCTGTATCATAGCATTGTAAGTGCAACATACAATTTACAAATATAGTATTTTTGTGTGGAACTCGAAAAAAAATGGAGATGCATTTCTTTTTTTCATTTCAATGAATTTATTACTTCCTCCAAAGTTTTTGCTTTATTTTGAGTCTCCTCCCACTCTTTTTCAGGAATGGATTGAGAGTTTAAGCCTCCTCCAAGAAACAATAAGAAATTATTTTTAAAAACTTTCATACTTCTGAGGTTAACAAAAAGGTCAATTTTATCTTGCTCATCAATATTAATAGGACCTAGATATCCTGTATAATATTCTCTATCGTATCCTTCGTTCTTATTGATAAAAGCAATTGATGCTTTTTTGGGGAAACCTGAAACTGCCGGAGTTGGATGAAGTTGTGAAATTAAGTTAAAAATACTCTTAGGGCTTTGAAATGTATAGTCTGTAGCCAAATGCACTAATGATTTTTTATCGTTTCTAGCCGCTATTTTTATATTAGGACCGTTTGCCACAAAAGTGATATTATTATCTTTCAATATTTTTTCGATAAAATCCATAACAGATTTCTGTTCCTCAATTTCCTTATCTTCCCACAAAGTATCATCAGGATTGTCTACATATTGCGTACCGGCAAGCGCTATCGTTCTTGTTATTTTATTTTTTGTTGAAAGCAACGTTTCGGGTGTGGCTCCCATCCAAGTCCCCACTCCAGGATGATTAACTAAGAATACAAAGGCATTCTTATATTTTTTGTCCAAGGCTCTAAATAATCGGTAAATATCGGTATTATTATTTGGTACACTTTTGGTTCTGGACAAAACTATCTTTCTAAAACCTAATTTAATTGCTGTTATAAACTCATTCAATCTCTTGATATAATCTTGTTTCTCTATATCATTATTTTTATAAACAATATTTGTTTTAAATGAGAAATCAATATTCTTAAATACTTTATCGACTTGAATAAATACCGGTTCATTTTTATTTTTATCGTAAGGAAAAATCACAAATCCTTGTTTTTTATAGCAGGTCTTATCAAAAGGATTCATTTTTTTTGAATTTTGCAAAATGATAAAAAAGTCTTCTTCATTTGGCAACCTGTATACAGCAAATACGTCATTTTCAGTTAACAATAGTTCCTTTTGATCTTTCATTATTCTATATGATTAAATTTTGCAATCTTATATTGCAAGATAGTAAATTTTAAAATAATATTGTTTTTTTTTGATAATATAATAAAATATTTCAATTTTGCGCCTTTCTTTATTTTTATTAAAACTAGATATATGC
>JALVAD010000407.1 GCA_027011385.1 Saprospiraceae bacterium
GCTCAAGGACAAATGTATTGGACGATATGTATTATGAAGATTTATTGAAGTATCTAAATACATTGCCTAAGAGATCTTCTGAAATATTTCGCATGTATGTTTTAGATGGATATACGCACAAAGAAATCGCTGTGAAATTGGATATATCTGAAGGAACTTCAAAATGGCATGTTTTTAAAGCTAAAGAACAGTTAGCAAAGACTATAAAATTAAATATTGCAGGCTATGAATGATAGTAAAGAAAAGGTTTTGATTGATAAGGGGTGGAAAGAAATGGCTATAATCCTTGATAAGGAGATGCCCCTTGGCAATAGTACGAAAAGCAATTTTGGAATGGTGGTTGCTTTGTTATTACTTTTATTATTTTTAGGTATTGGCGGAGGCTATTATATGATAAATAGTAGCAAAAGCCATTTGAATAAGAAAACTATTGAAAAGAAAAAAAGTATTGCTAGTAAAAATAGTTTTGCGGATATAGCTGCTAATTCTAGTAGTAATCCAAATGAAAAGTATAATTCTATATATAATAATAACACTAACACAATAGACCAAGTTTCAAAAGATAAAAGTATAGGAAGTGAGAATAAGAAGGTTTCAGAAGTATTAAAAAATCAAACATTGGTTATATCATCATCAGGTAACATTAGTAATTCTGCAATTTCTAAAAGGGACGATTCTTCTATAAGCACAAAGGGTCTGGTAAAGCATGAAAACACGCTGCCAATTGATAAATTAGATAAGAAGCTATTAATGGTAAATAAATTAGACAATCTTTCTATGGAGGTTTCAGGTGATGATTTTGTATTATTATACACCAAAAAAATTACACCCGTATTATTACGTTTTAAACACAAGAAACATTTTAGCAAGGCATTTTCATTGGGAAGTGCTATTGTGTCTGAGAATTTGACAAAATTTGGTGGTGTGGAATCTGGAGCGGAGTTTGAATTGGGCTTAACCAAGAAAATAGGATTGACTGCAGGAATTGATTTTTCATTTTTTAGAAAAAAAGGTATGCAAAATTCATTTTTGACAAATATATTTAATGTCAGACCATATGATGGTAGATACGAGGATGATAAGATACCTGAGAGAAATAAACTAAGTCCCAGGTATAAGGAGGCATTTAATATTTCAACCCGTAATCCATATACTTTAGGTGGGTTTGTTGATGAACTTTACTATGTTGGTCTTCCGATAGGCATTTATTATAAAATAAAAAACTTAAGATTATCTATTGGCTTTAAAGCCTCCTATTTGTTATATGGCACGAATTTTACTTCGAAAAAGAATTATGTAGGAGGACAAAATTATATAATATCATCCGATAAAGCTTTTATAAATAGTAAGGTGTATAATAGATTTGATTATAGTTCATTTATTGTATTTGATTTGCGCGTATATAAGAGAACTAGTTTGTCTGCAAAATTTAATTATTCCTTCACAAATATTCTTAGTAATCCCGAAACACAGTTGAAAAATGTCAGTCATAGTTTGTTTGCTTTAAGAATCAATGATCAATATATTAACAGGTATGATAATAATATCTATTTTAGTTTAGGGCTAAAATATAGCTTGTTATAAATAAATGAAATTTGAAATGAAATACTTATACTCAATATTCCCTATTATTATATTATTCTTTTTTGCTTGTAAAGTTCAGAAAAAAGCGATAAATCCGGCAAGTCTTAATATCCATCAGGTAAAGCAGGAAGGAGAATGGAAAACTAAACCCGGAAAATGTTATACTAAAATGATGAGTACGGATGGAATTTTAGAATTTTATGAGTTTATTTGCCCTACTCAGAAAACAGAATATGAATTAGCGGCTAATTGTCTTAAAAAATTAGGTTATGTACTTATTGAAAATAGCAATTTTAAAACAGTCCAAGGGAATGCTTTAATCGATTTCCAAAAAAAGTATGGGTTGGCATATGGAGCATTGGACGAAGCAACTTTATATTTGCTAATCCAAAAATCTAATATAATATTAAAATAGTAAAACAAACATTAGGGATTTCCGCAAAGTAGTGCGGAGGTCACACTAGGGTGCGCCAGGGCAGAATTATTTGCTTTTTGTATTGGCGTACGTCGCGAAACCTTAGCGTCCACCGCGAGATAATTAATAAAATAGTTGTGGCTATTCACGAGAATCTGATAAGCGAATGTCTCTGACTTCGCTTATGACACAAATTTATTTTTATAATTATTACAAAGCTTAATCCTTTGGTGAATTTTTAAATATCTTTGCTCTCCAAAAATATAATAGGTGAAAAAATATATTGTAAAGTATGCAGGAGAGATTAGTACAAAACAATCTCGTACTAGATGGAGAATGATAAACCAATTGTACTCTAATATTATTAAGGCTCTGAAGTATCATAATATTAAACTCAATAAAGGAAAAGCAACTTGGGATTTTATCTACGTTGAACTTGAAGAAAAAGCTTTGGAAATATTAAGATATATCCCGGGGATTCAGTATCTGGCTGAAGTGGAAGTAATCCATGAATTCGAAAAGGAGAAAATATTGGAGAAAGGACTTGAGCTTTTTAAGGATAAAGTTGGAGGGAAAAGATTTGCTGTAAGATGTAGAAATAGATTGACCAAAAATAAGACCTACCGTTCAATGGATATTGAAGTCGAATTGGGCAGCCTTTTGTATGACTATGCTGCCGGAGTGAAATTGACAACTCCGGATATCACATGCAGAGTCGAAATCAAGGAAGAAGGCGCATTCTTTTATTCCGAAAAAATAAATGGAATAATTGGTTTTCCAACTGGTAATACAGGAAAAGGTATAATGCTTCTATCTGGAGGCATTGATTCACCCGTAGCGGCTTATAGTATGATAAGGATGGGGATGACACCTGTTTTTGTATATTTTGATTTGGGGGGAGCAGAGCAAAAGAAATTGACGATTAAAGCCTTTAAATATTTGTACGAAAAATATTTACCGGGTCAGAATATAGATTATATTAGTATTCCCTTTGAAAAAACTATCGAATATATCAGGACATTACCACAGAAATATCAGAATTTATTACTCAAATATTTTTTCTACAAAGTATCTGAAAAATTAGCTTTTAAATATAGGGCAAAGGCAATAGTAACGGGTGAAGCATTGGGACAAGTATCAACTCAGACTGTCGATAATATTATTATGTTGGACAAATATTCGTCATATTCGGTTTTTAGACCTACTTTGTTTATGCCGAAACTTGAGATTATCAGCCTTGCAGAGCAAATAGGAACAATGGATTTTGCCTATACGGGAAAAGAGTATTGTGCCATTGCGACCAAAAGAGTAGCGACCAGCGGCAGGAAAGATATTTTTGATAAGATTATAGAAATCATTCCTTTGGAAGAAAAGTTAAAAGATATCCTTGGGAGTATGGTCGTATATACAATTGACACTATTGATAAAGCCGAGGAAATTACAAGCCTTACTGAAGTTGATTTCAACGAATATGTGTTGATAAACTTAGGTAGTAAGAAGATCGCAGATGATGAATTGAGAACAAATCTCAATAGTGCAATAGCTCTATTTAAATCTTGGGATAAATCAAAAGTTTATAAGATAGTTTGTGATGAAGGTATCCAAAGCGGTATCCTTACTGAAGCTATGAGAAAAGCCGGATTTAATGTTATAGTGTGAGAGTGGAGCTGCAGGGATTCGAACCCTGGTCCAGAGAAAGCACCAATAAGCCTTCTACATGCTTAGTGTTGTATTGAATTTTCGAGTTTGAAATTGGTCACAACACATACCGTTTCAAACCTTATCTCCTGTTTCTCGACCTGACATCGGAGTATCTGCCAGTATCCAGCCCGAGTTTTTTTCGATGCGTGTTACGCTGTGTATCAGGCGTCAAGCGTAAGACGCAAAAGCTTTCTAATTCCTAGAATTAGGCAGCCATGGCCAATCTATGATTGCCAATTGAAATTGTTTGATAGTTATTTGTTAACGGAGATAAACCATCGTGCTCCGACATGCTTACTTATCGATTTTCTTTCCTGTCGATTCCAGTCAGCCCCATTATCTTTATAATAGTACAGTTCACTTGAAAGATAACGCAAAAGATTACAGTTTGGTTCGGCATTTGTGTATATATTTTAATTGGTGATAGATAATCTGGTTAAAAAAAATTAAAAATCTTCAATAAGCCTGTCCCGCTGCACATCGGGTTTAATCGGTGTTCGACATTCAAATAGAATAGCGTATATGCCTTACATCTACATTTGTTTTGTGTTCAGTGTTCTGTGTCTGGTGGATTTTCAGTAAAAAAAGGGAAGCTTAGGACTCGAAAGCACTAGCGCTCTACGCAGAAAATAACTATACATATATATTTGTTCTTTTTTGTTTATACTTCGTTGAAGAACCTCGCAAATAGCTACGGCTATTCACGAGAACCTTCGCCTTGTCTAAATAAAAAATTACTACGTCTAATATGCGTACTTATTTTTTGTGCAGAGCACTGGAAGGAGTGATTTTGAAGCCGGTTTATAAAATATTGGAATGATAAAATACTTTAATGAATTACGCTGAAGCACACTATGTAAAAAGGTTGCGTTTCATTTTACCCCCTGATAAGCGAATGTCTCTGACCTCGCTTATTTCAGAATAAAAATCATTCAGGATTATCGGGAGAAATTATTTTGATATCAAATCCCTGATCTCCAAATTTATTTTTTAGATAATCCATTAATTTATTTATCATTGATTCCGGATCGTTTTTATCATTTTCATTTTTCGTAAAACTGTCCAATGCTTCTGCAAATTGATCCATAATGAAATTGTATCTATCAAAACTTTCTTGCAATACTTGTACATCGTTTGTTTCCCAATATCTTCCTTCATCACTCATCTCAAAATCAACAAGATATTTTTTTGAGATATATCTAAATAATTGAATTATCACCTTATGCACTTCAATGCCTGCATATTGGGTTTTTGTAGATACCCAATATGTTCTTTCCTTTGACTCTTCCTTATCTTCTTTGTAGTATTTTAAAAAAAATGGATTTGCCATTTTTCCATCAGACAAAAAAGTCAAATACACCGGCTCACACTTAGGAGGACTAAAAATAACTCCATAAGCATCATCAAAAGACTCCTCATAAAATTTATTATCAGGATATTCTTTTTCAAAAATATCATATTTCCAATTATAAATCTTTACTATATCCACGATTTCGTCAATCAGATCAGGTAAAAGCTTAGCTGATTTCAGATTTCCTCTATAAGATATTGTCAGTCCCATAATTTTTCTTCAAATATACATCTTTTTTCTAGATATGCAAAATTAAAATATCCAATAACCCTGTCCCGCTGCACATCTACTCTCCCCCCAATAATTTTTCTTCACTTTTTTATGAAAAATGATAGGGGAAGGTAGCAGCCCAAGACTCATCGGAAAGGGAAAATGACATGCACCTATCCGAAAAGTTATGTGTTAGCAAAAATTCTTAGTTTTGGTTGTTGTTAAAAGACATTATTCATTTTAGTGGCAAAAGGAGCTAAAATACGTCAAAAATGAATTACTGTTTGAGCTCTGACGAAGTCGAGCGAGTTTAATTCATTTAGTATTTTAGGTTCTTTTATAGCGTAAAAAAATGAATACAGTCTTGATTTTTTTTTCTTCGTTTTTGGAATTTATTCTGAGCTTGCCGAAGTATCAAGACAAAAAATGAAAATATTATCTATTCATTAAGGAAAAAACACATATCTGGTTTATTGAGTCAATATCCAAGCATAGTCCAAGCTTTTGCAAGAATAATCCAAGCATTTGCAAGAATAGTCCAAGTATTTGACGAAATAGTCCAAGTGATTTGCATAATTCAGGTATAACTTTGCAATGTGATATTTATTCAAAACAACCTAAATTATATTAAAATGAAAAAAACATTACTTTCTACACTCGTTATTTCTCTTTTTGTGTTTGGATTTAATTTTTTATTTGGGCAATGTCCTTCCAATCCGGATGTATCACTTCACTCTCAAGCTGAAGTTAATGATTACCTAAATAATTATTCGAATTGTACTGAACTTGGAGAATTAAGTTTTGAACCGGCAGAAGAAGAATCTGAAACTGATATAAATGATATTAGTGGTTTCACCTCACTAATTACGGTAGGTAGGCTTAATATTTATCATACACAATTAGTAGATCTAACCGGATTAAATAATGTAGAAACTATAAATGGCGGTTTAGACGTGTATGGCAATACACTTCTTGAAAGTCTTTTTAAATTAGAAAGCTTGGTGACAATCGAGGATTTTGTGACTATTTATGAAAATCCTACTTTGTCAGATTGTAGTATTGAAGCGATTTGTAATTTTACAGGAGGAGAAACAGGTTTCGGTGAAAATGAATATGGGTGTAGTACAGAGGAGGAAGTTCAGGAAGGATGTAATGCAAATAATTGTGAGGACTTTGGAACTGATGTTGCTACAACAGCTTCATGCTATGGAGAATGTACAGGAACAATAACACTATCGCCCTTTGGTGGTGCCGAACCATATTATTATGATTGGGGAGAAGGCCAAACAGAAGATAATTCCCAATCTGATTTATGTGCCGGTGATTATACTATTACGGTTACTGATGATATAGGATGTGAATTGTTGGTAGAAGTCACTGTTTCCGAAAATCCTGAAATAATAGCCTCGATAACAATAGATGAAGAAATTCTTTGCAATGGAGATTGCAATGGCTCTTTGATTGCCAATGCATCAGGAGGCACATCGCCATATTCTTACGAGTGGGATAATGGAGAAGATTCACAGAGTATAGAAGATCTTTGTGCCGGGACTTATACCGTAACGGTTACCGACGATATCGGATGCACGGCAACTGCTCAATACACTTTAACACAACCGGATGTACTCTCCCTTTCAGAAACTCATATCAATGTCTCTTGTAATGGCGGTGATGATGGTAGCATTGACCTATCAGTTTCAGATGGAACTCCTGATTACTCTTTTTCTTGGAGCAACGATGAAACCACTGAAGATATCTCCGGATTAGAGGCAGGATCATATACGGTAACTGTTACAGATTTCAATTATTGTTACGATATACTTACTGTTGAAATAACAGAACCTGATGAAATTCTTGTAGAAATCGAAAAGGAAGATGAAACCGGAATAGATTTCAATGATGGTTCTGCAACAGCAAATCCTACCGGTGGTAC
>JALVAD010000408.1 GCA_027011385.1 Saprospiraceae bacterium
ATTCTCTTGAATACCATCAATCAGGAAGCAATAATGTTGCAATTGGAAACTTTTGTATGCACTATGATACTTCTGGATTTGCTAATACCGCAATTGGAGATAAAGCCTTACAAAGCAACGAATTTGGACACTCAAATACTGCTGTTGGAGTCAATGCACTAACTTTTAATAATAATAGAAGCCATATAGTTGCAGTTGGAGACTCAGCATTGTTTTTTAATGGATATGATGCAATATCAAGTGATGAAGGAATACAAAACACCGCAGTAGGATCTAAGGCTTTATTTTCAAATAGAGCAGGATCATATAATACTGCATTAGGGTATAAATCTCTTGAAGCGAATTGGAGTGGATTCGCAAATTCTGCTATAGGTAGCAATTCCTTATTTCAGAATACAATAGGAAATGAAAATACAGCCCTTGGAAATGCTTCTTTACAAAACAATACAGAGGGGAATGATAATACTGCTGTTGGTGTAAATGCTCTAACTCACAATACTACCGGTAACCATAATGTTGCTTTGGGTCATTCAGCAATGTATGAAAATGAAACAGGACATTCCAATGTTGCTATAGGTACTAATTCATTATCGAAAAATACTACAATTTCAAACATTGTTGCTATTGGTGATTCAGCATTATACAATAATGGAATAGGAGCATCTGGAGAATTAGATGCACATTTCAATACAGCAATTGGCTCAAAGGCGTTATTCGCTAATAATACGGGGTATTCTAATACAGCCATAGGATTTAAATCACTTAATAATAATCAGATGGGGTATAAAAACATTGCATTAGGCACATATGCAATGGAAACTTCTACTGGGCATGACAATGTTGCTATAGGTTATAAATCTCAACAAAACAGTAATTTATTTTATAATAATGTATCAATAGGAAATTATACTCTTCAAAATACTAAAGGAGCTTATAATACAGCGATAGGAGATAATTCAATGAAAGATAACAATAATGGAGCGAAAAACACAGCAATTGGACATCTTTCTCTTTATCATAATACCGATGGAATATTAAATGTGGCCATCGGATATAAATCAATGATTAGTAATACAACTGGACATAGCAATACAGCAATTGGTATTAACGCATTGGAAACTAATACAACTATTTCAAATCTTGTTGCTATTGGTGATTCAGCACTATACAATAATGGGATAGGAGCATCTGGTATTTACGGAACTAAGAATACTGCAGTTGGATCTAAAGCTCTTTTTTCAAACAAAACCGGAATATCAAATACTGCAATAGGGTTTAATTCATTAAGAAATAATGAATCAGGACACGGGAATACAGCAACAGGGACAAGTACACTATCTGATAATACAGGTAGTTATAATACTGCAAGTGGAAACAGCTCTTTGAGTAGTAATCTTTCAGGAACCTATAATTCATCCTTTGGTGCAAATAATCTTAATAATAATACGACAGGTAATGCCAATACTTCAATTGGTTTTCAAGCACTTTATCATAATACCACAGGATCACGAAATATTGCAGTAGGAAGAGAAGCTCTGAAGAACAACTCAACTATTTCTGATTTAGTTGCAGTAGGTGATTCTGCACTATACAACAATGGAGTAGGAGCTTCAGGTGACACTGAAGGAAGTTATAATACAGCTGTTGGCGCCAAGTCTTTAAAAAATAATAATATAGGATATGCAAATTCATCATTTGGATTTGATAATCTTAAAAATAATACAAGTGGTCATTCTAACTCTTCATTCGGATTTGATGCAATGATGGAAAACACTTCCGGATTTAAAAATACCGCATTTGGTACAAATGCATTACAAAATAACAAAACCGGAAATAATAATACTGCTATAGGATATCTTGCAATGACAAACCTTGAAATATATAGTAATAACACAGCCATAGGCTCAGGAGCACTTAAAACATCTAGTTCAAGCAATAATGCAGCAATAGGGTTTGAAGCACTTAAGAGTAATAATGGTTCTCAAAATACTGCAATTGGCAGTAAAGCATTAAACGATAATAATGGTGATGAAAATATTGCTATTGGTTATAGAGCATTAGAAAATAATGGTAATGGAGATCAGAATATTGTTATAGGAGTAGAAGCAATGGTTGATAATGATTCCGGTGATGATAATATTGCTATTGGTGATATGACACTAAATTCTAATACAGATGGTAATAATAATGTTGGTGTTGGATCAGAGGCTTTATATGGTAATACAACAGGTTACAATAATTGCGCTATTGGTTACTTGAGTTTGGCAAATAATCTAACTGGTATTAATAATACAGCCTTAGGTGCTAATTCATTTTATTATGGAGCAAACTACAGTAACTCAACAGCGATTGGGTACGATGCCAGTATTGATGCAAGCAATAAGATAATCCTCGGTAATAGTAGCATTACATATATTGGAGGGCATTCCACTTGGCACAATACTTCTGATGCCAGGATGAAAGAAAATATTGAAGAAGACGTAAAAGGCTTAGATTTTATTATGAAGCTTAGGCCAGTAACTTACCATTTTAATAAAGATAAAATGGATAAATTGATCGGGGTTGTTGATTCTACAGATTATCCTGAGAAGTTTGCTATTAATTCTATCAAACAAACAGGATTTTTAGCTCAAGAAGTTGAACAAGCAGCAAAAAAAGCCGGATACGATTTCAGTGGTGTATGCAAACCAGAAGGCGATACAAAATACTATAGTCTTGCCTATTCTGAATTTGTTGTACCTCTTACTAAAGCAACTCAAGAACAACAACTATTGATAGAGAAATTACAAGATGAGAATAAATCACTCAAAGCTGAAAACGATGTATTAAAACAACAGATGCAAAGCTTTGAACAACGACTGAGACAAATAGAAGAACAAAACGGAAAGTAGTTTTCAAAATGACCGGTGCATCGATTGCATCGGTCATGTATTAACCTAATAAAAATAAAATTTATGAAAAGTAAAATAATTATTCTGTTCACAATTTTTTTGCCGGCAATTATCAATGCACAATTGATAAATGAAGGAGCAACGATTATTGTTGAAGGGGGAACTACGCTTTATGTTGAGTCAAATGTAATCAATACATCAGGTACAATTCAACTAAATGCAAATTCTAATTTGGTATTGACCGGCAATTTCACGAATGAAAATGCTGCAATATTCAATGCAAATCCAAATTCTACCGTGAAATTTATAGGTTCGACTGACAATACTGTAAAATCAGGAGGGGACGCATTCGGCATTGTAGTATTAGATAAAGACTCAGGGAATAAGATTACACTTTTAGATCCAGCAACTGTTAAAACCAACCTACAATTTACACCTGCAAATTCTAATAAGATAATACTTAATTCCAATGATTTAACTTTAGAAAGTACAGCTACTATAATTGATGCTGATAATTTACATTATATTCAAGCTGATGGATCAGGAAAACTATTTAAAAAACTTACTTCAATAGAATCTTTTACATACCCCATAGGAGATATTGATGATTATTCACCCATTTCAGTAAATACGACTGCTGGAATTTTTAATGCTAATTCCAATATCGGAGTAAATGTTGTCGATTTGGCTCATCCCAATTTATACAGTGAAACAGACGCATTTATTTCCCGATATTGGCAATTAGAAGCGAATAATATCACGGACTACCATGCTACTCTTACCGGGACATATGTAGATACAGATATCAACGGAGTAGAAACGAATATTGTTGGTGCAAATCATAATGGTACCGATTGGAAATTTGTCAATGCTTCAGTAAATACTGCAAACAATACTGTAACCGGTAATATATCTGATAATGGAATTGATTTTACCGGAATGAATTTTTATGGTAAGATGGCATCGATTAAAGCCTATCTTCATGGAGCATATGACGCAGGAGGTATGTTGACTACAAACTTAAATAGTGCTGGGCTTTTACCATTGAATTCACCTTATGGTACAGGCGAAACAGTAACAACTATTCCTTCTGGAGACATTACAGATTGGATAAAAATAGAATTACGAGATCCGGCAAATCCATCAACTATCCTCAAGACATATTCAAAATTTATTAAGAACAATGGTGAAATTGTAGAGTTAGATGGTTCCAGTACTCCAAGATTCATTGATGCACCAACTTCTGCTTTTATAGCAGTCAGACATCGAAATCATTTGGGAATTAGAACAACCTCTGCTTTGGATCTAATATCCAGTCCATATCAATCACACGATTTCACCACTGCTTCATCTCAAGCATTCGGTACCGATCCTATGAAAGAAGTCGAATCAGGTATTTGGGCGATGTGGGGAGGAAATGCAAATGGGGATCAATATGTTAGAGCTAAGCAGACATTTGTTCCTCCCTCAGGGCCAACTATTTATTCTGATAGAGATTATATACTTAACAACGTCCTTGGTGGTGATAATAACAGCCAAGAGGATATTTATGACCCTGGTGATACAAATATGGATGGACACGTAAGAGCAAAACAGATATTTATACCCGGAACAGGTACTATTTACTCAGATAGGGATTTTATTCTTAACAAAGTATTGATAGGAAATACAAATGGCCAAAAAGATGAACAATTATAAAAAATTAAACCATAAAACCATGAAACAATTATTATTATTATTATTATTGCTTTTTAGTAGTATTTTGGCTAAAAGTCAGAACATAGAAGGTAAATTAGCAAATGGAGGAGATTTTGGTAGTAATCCCAATTCTGATTTAGCAGTAACCTTGCGTGCAACATCACAATATCCCATCGGTTCTGCTGCATCTCCTACTATTTTTGTATTAAGAATTGAACAATCTGAATGGGATGCTTCGGGAGTAACTTCTGTATCGATTGTTGATAATCCTTTGGATATGGGGGATGGTGGAGCACCTGATGGAGAATGGGATGATTCAAATGGATATCATTATTTGTACTATTCAGCAGGTGTAGCTGACTGGGATTTGAGCGATTGTTCAACGACTTTAGATAATAGTTCTACTTACCTAAGTTTGGTTTTTAATGATATGAGTAATTCTTTTGTTGTTGAGATGACTTTGAAGGATGTTGATCCTGTGGTAGGTAGTGAAGTTAATCTCGTGGATGAGAATCAACTTATTCTCGTAAATGATATTGTTATGCCTTTGGAATTGATAAATTTCACTGCTCAAAACTATAAACTATATTCGTCTTTTTTGAAATGGTCAACTACAAATGAAGTGAATGTTGATAAGTATGAAATAGAAAGAAGTCAGGATACAGAAAACTGGGAAGTTATTGGTTATGTAAAGGCAAAAAACACTAATTATACAACGAATTATTATTCCTTTATTGATCAGGATGTTTATGATGGTTATGGAGAGAACGCCTTTTTCTATAGATTAAAAATGATAGATTATAACACTCAATACAAGTTATCAAAAGTACGTCCTGTTCTATTTTCTTCAGACGCTAGAAAATTAAAAATTGAGGTATTTCCAAATCCTTCTTCGAAAGTTGTGTATTACATGCTTTCAGGCGTTAGAAGAAATAGCGACTTGAATATAAAAGTTTATGATAATACAGGTAAGTTAATTCTTGAAAAAACAGAAAAATACAATACCAAAAGAAATCTATTGTTGGACAAAAATTCATTTAATCTGGATAACGGGGTTTACAATTTGATTATTTCAGATGAAAATGATATAAAATATTATTCAAATTTCATTTTAACCAGATAGTTATTTAATAGTTTTGGTCTGCATCGTTTATTAATGATGCAGACCTTTTTCAACCAGACATATCGCTCCGCCGATTGTGTCTTGTATGGCTCCTGTGACAGTTTTGAGCGTATTTGTTTTTTCATTTACCCGGAGATATCCCAAGTATGCCATTAGAAGAGCTTCCTTGTAGTCAATAATGGATTCATCAGGGATAATCACCGAATAATTTCGGCCTAATTCAGCTATTTTGTTCATTAAAAATATGTTTTTTGCACCACCACCTGCAAACATTATTTTTGGCTTACCGGTTGATTGAGTTAGATTTTTTCTCAATTCATCTATCAAACTTACGGCAATCAATTCTATTACTGTAGCCATTTTATCCTCAATAGATGAACTATCATTTTCTAAAACAGAGATAAAATTATTTTTTATATAATTATTATCCAAGGATTTTGGAAATGATGAAGTGAAATGGTCGAATGAATATAGTTTTGCCAGTAATTCTTTATTTACTTTTCCTTTTGAAGCAATATGTCCACCTTTATCGTAATCAAATCCTTTCTTGTTTGCTAAAAAATTCAACAATTGATTGCAAGGGCTAATGTCATAAGCAATGGTTTTTTCACTATTTGTAATACTGATATTTGAAATTCCACCGAGATTGACCAATGCATCATACTCTAGAAACAAATCCCTGTCCAATATGGCAACTATCGGCGCTCCTTGTCCTCCAAAACCGATATCCATGGATCTGAAATCGTATATTGTCGGAATACCCGAAGCGGATGCTATTGCAGAGCCATTCCCTATCTGCAAGGTCATTTTATTTTGTGGTTCGTGAAATACAGTATGTCCGTGTGATGCGATATAATCCACATTTTCTCCAGCGACAAATCCCTTAGCAATTTCACCAAATAAATAACCTAAATCATAATCAGCAAGGGTTATTTCGCGTGCAGACGAATGTGGTAGAAATCTAAGTCGAGAAACCCAATCGTCGGAATAAGCAATAGTATCAGCCTTGATTATTTTCCAAAAGACTTTACCTTTTGTATTCCCATTAAATTCACAAAGAGCTAAATCTATCCCGTCTAAGGAACTACCTGACATTATTCCGAGTATCTTCATATGGCAAATATAATAATATTTTGGTATATTTGAATCAATAAATCGGATTTTCATTTTTTCGTTTTAATAGATATTTTCACAAAAAAAATTATCACAGAATATTAACATTCAACTCCATTCGGAGTTGTCTCTCTCTCGAATTTGATTCTCGTAGGTTTCACCTACGGCTATTCACATTTATCCCCTTTCGGGGAAAGCTTCATTCAATTATTATTCATATTGATTGTCCTTGTTCCTGCAAGAGTTATTGAGCTTGTACTATCTACGTTCCCTTGTATATTATCAATGTGAGAGAGATTATCGGCACTCAAAACCGAATAATCTTTAAAGTCAAAATCTAGAGAGCTAATAGATGTAT
>JALVAD010000409.1 GCA_027011385.1 Saprospiraceae bacterium
AGTGTAAGTACTGAGTATTTTGACACTAATAATGATGGAAAATACGGAATTGATTTTAGTAAATTTGCAATTGATAATGATTCGGAATATTTGTATATTAATTTTACAACGGGAAAACTTGTAAACCTACAAAATGACAATGATTTTGCTTTATTTATTGATATTGATAATAATTCTGATACGGGATATAAAATTAATGGTATAGGCGCTGATATATCATATTTTTTTGGCGAACGATATGGTTTTTTCTACCGGAATGGAAATAGAATAAGCTTAAATCATTCTGATATTGGATTAATTTCTCTCCCTACGGTAACTTCCACTACATTTGAATTAGCGATAAAGAGAAAATTTAAAGCGGGTTCATATCTTGTAAATATCAATAATAAAATAAAAGTATTCTTACTTCAGGATGTAGCCGGAGGAGATAAAGTTCCAGATGAAACCGGTGGGTTTGCTTACACAATTAATGATATTGAATTCAATGCTCCTGAGGTAAGTATCAATAAGATTAAAGAAAAACATCTTAGGATTTTGTCTTACAATGTCGAGAAAGATCATTTTTTCAGTAACGAACCTCCATATAGAAGATTATTACAAGCAGCTAGACCGGATATTTTGTGTTTTCAAGAAGTATATAATCACAGTTCAACTGAGATGAGAACAAAAATAAAATCATATTTCGGAGGTAACTGGTATCATTCTAAGATTGGTTCTGACTTGATTGTAGTAAGTAAATATCCTATCACAAAATCCCAACCGATTGAGGGGAATGCTGCTTTTTTAATTAAAAAAGATAATAAAGATATATTGATAATAAACGCTCACCTCTATTGCTGTGATAAGGACAGTAAGAGGCAAAAGGAAGTGGATAAAATTATGCAGTTTATAAGGGAGGCAAAAGATCAAAAGGGGTCAATACCTTTGAAAAAAAATACACCTATTATTATTATGGGGGATATGAATTTTGTTGGTAGTAATAGGCAAAGGCAGACTCTTATCGAAGGTGATATCAGCAATAATTCAAGCTATGGCTCTGATTTTTTGCCGGATTGGGATTCGTCAGTTTTAGAGGATGCTAAACCTTTAACGATTGGGTATCCTGCAAGTTTTACTTGGAATAGTGACTATTCTTCTTATCCGAAAGGTAGGCTAGATTATATGATTTATACGGGTTCAGTACTTCAAAAAGAAAATTCATACGTACTATTTACAAGAAAAATGAAACCTGATATGCTCGATAATTTTCAACTCAATTCTCAAGATTCGGATAATGCTTCAGATCACTTTCCGCTAATAGTTGATTTTAGTTTCAAAAATTATAATAGTACAGATGATCTATTATCCGATGAATATGAACTTGAAATATTGAAATATTATCCAAATCCTGCTGATGATAAATTAAATATAAAATTGAAGAGCAAATTGTCATCAGGAGCAAGAATTATGGTTTATAGCAATACAGGTCAATTGCTTTACTCTATTAATCACAAACTTACCAAGGGGATAAATAAGATATCATTGGATGTTTCAAAGCTTAAATCAGGAATTTATTTTGCTAAAGTTTTTACTCAAAATCACAGTATTAGAGCTATACCTTTTACGATACAAAGGAATACTAAATGATTATTGTAAGCCGGATTTAGTCAGCTTCAGAATCTCTTCGAGCTTCTGAGTCTTGGATTTGTTTTCAAATACACCTGGTTATACAAAGAACTTTGAGTTCATCTTGATATGCGAGTGTCTCAGACCTCACTTTTTCTAAAAATGCACCATTCCTGTGCTGATGTACAACTTCTCTCACTATTAAATGAGCTTTGCTCACTTTATTTATCCACACATATATTTTACACAGAAATAAAGCTTTTACAGCATCTTTTTATCAGCTTTAAAATACTAAAATTCAGAGTCATACAATGATTTATAGGTATTACTTGCATTTTTTAATAATTCATACGAAAAATTTAATTATATAATATA
>JALVAD010000410.1 GCA_027011385.1 Saprospiraceae bacterium
TAATTAATGAAAATATCTGTTTTCACACAAACACTAAATTAAAACTATTTTTTTTCTTTAAAAACTATTGAAATTATAGTTTTTCTCCTTATCTTTACTCTTGTTATTTTATTATTAAACCCCAATATTAAATGAAAAGACTTTTAGTTTTTATCGTAATAGCTGTGTCTTTTATTGACTTAACAGCAAATTCTATAGATACTATTCCTGAAAATATATATTCAGGATTGAAGTTTAGAAATATATCACCTGCGTTTATTTCAGGTAGAATTTCGGATTTAGTGGTTAATCCTGATAATAAATCTGAGTATTTTGTGTCAATAGCTGCCGGTGGTATCTGGAAGACTTCCAATAATGGTACTACATTCAAATCTGTTTTTGATAATTATCCCGTTTATTCTATAGGATGTTTAGCAATGGATAGTCATAATCACAATGTGTTATGGGCAGGAAGTGGCGAAAACAATCACCAGAGATCTGTGAGTTATGGTGATGGAGTGTATAAAAGTGTTGATGGTGGTAAATCATGGAAAAATATGGGCTTAAAAGAATCTTACCATATAGGCCGTATTGTCATTCATCCTGAAAATAGTAATATAGTGTTTGTTGCTGCCGAAGGTTCGGTATGGGGATCGGGTGGAGATCGAGGTCTTTTCAAAACAATAGACGGAGGTAAGACTTGGAGTAAAGTACTCAATATAAGCGATGATACAGGGGTGAATAATGTGGAAATAGATACTAAAAATCCTGATATAATGTATGCAACTTCAGAACAAAGAAGAAGAAGAACGCAGACAAGAATTGGAGGTGGACCGGAATCAGCTGTATGGAAAAGTGTAGATGGTGGGGGAAATTGGAAGAAACTGACTAATGGTATTCCCTCTGTTGATAAAGGTGGAATGGAAATTCACGTTTCTCCTTTGGATGATAATGTAGTTTATCTGATGGTTGAGGCGGCTATGGGCAAAGGTGGCTTTTTTAAGTCCACAGACAAAGGGGAAAGTTGGCAAAAGATGAGCAAGTACAATACAAGTGGGCAATACTTTGGTGAGTTCTACCTTAGTCCTTTTGATATTAATACCATATATTCTATGGAAACAAGATCCAAATTTTCTGTTGATGGAGGAAAGACATGGAAGAATATTGGTAATAATAAAAGACATGTTGATGATCACGCTTTTTGGATTGATGATGCAAATCAAAATCATTTTATGATAGGAGGAGATGGAGGATTATATGAAACCTTTGATAATGGAAAGACATTTATACATAAATTGATTCCAGTAACCCAATTTTATAGGGTGGCGGTCGATAATGCAAAACCATTTTACTGGATATATGGGGGTACTCAAGATAATTCATCGCTGGGTGTTCAATCCAATACACTATATACAGATGGTATTTCAAGAGCAGAGTGGGATATTACCCTGGGAGGAGATGGGTTTTGGCAAGCGGTAGATCAGAAAAATCACAATATAGTTTATTCGGAATACCAGTATGGAAATATCTACAGATATGATAAGAAAAGTGGTCAAAAGATGAGTATCAAGCCTAGAGAGGCTGAGGGTGACAGTTTGTACAAATGGAATTGGAATACTCCGTTTATCCTCAGTAATCATGATAATAAAACTCTTTATATCGCAGCGAATTATTTATTCAAATCTGACGATAGGGGGAACTCTTGGAAAAAGATTAGCGGGGATCTTACGGCAGGAATCGATCGAAATCAATGGAAAGTAATGGGAAGGTATTGGAGCGTTGATGGTGTCGCTAAAGATGTGTCAACATCACTATATGGGACTGCGGTTTCTATTGCAGAATCTCCGGTGAAAAAAGGGTTGGTTTTTGTAGGTACTGATGACGGTGTATTGAATATATCTACTGATGACGGTACTATCTGGAAAAAAATTAAGTCATTTCCTAAAGTTCCGGAATATACATATATAAGTGATATCGAACCGTCCCAATTTGATGAGAAT
>JALVAD010000411.1 GCA_027011385.1 Saprospiraceae bacterium
CTTCAAGTTTTTAAAACTAATATTTCAATCTTTGCTATTTTATTTTTTACTACGATTATTATAGCTTACGATATTTTGATAAACTACATTTTAGGATTAAAATCAAATTTTATAATTGCTAAACCAGAGGTGTTTGGTTTTGTAAATAGTTTTTTTGAAATAAGCTTATTGACAGTTCTATTAGTTGTAATAATAGAAAAGACAGGTAATATTTTTATACTAAATAGTCCAGCCACGTTGACATATTTTATATTTATTATTTTATCAACATTTAGATTGAATTTTAAATTATCAGTTTTTAGTGGGTTACTAGCAGCTATTGAATTTGTTTCTGTTGCGATTTTTTATTCAAAAAGCAATATCTCCGGTGTTACTAGTGAGTATTTTAGTACAAACACTAATATTCAATTTTTAGGGCAAGGAATAATATTATTTATTTCAGGAATAGGAGCTGGTTTTGTTGCAAATATAATAAAATCTAAAATGAAGATTACTTGGGAAACGATGAAGGAAAAAAATGAAGTGATAAATCTTTTTGGGCAACAAATTTCTCATTCCATAGCTGACAATATTTTGCAAAACAAAAATGAATTATTAGGAGTAAGAAAAAATGTTTGTATAATGTTCTTAGATATTAGAAAATTCACAAACTTTGTTGATAACAAACAACCAGAAGAAGTAGTAGCTTACTTAAATTCACTTTTTAGTTTTATGATAGATATTGTTGAGAAACATAATGGAGTAATAAATCAATTCTTAGGAGATGGGTTTATGGCTACTTTTGGTGCTCCTGTTTCTATAGGGAATAGTAGTCAAAATGCTACGAATGCTTCATCTGAAATTATTGAAAAATTAAACGTTGAATATAAAAAGGGAAATATTCGCAAGACCAAAATTGGTATAGGATTGCATTATGATGAAGCTGTAACCGGTAATATTGGTTCTAGTCTAAGAAAACAATACTCTATCACTGGTAAAGTAGTAATAATGGCATCAAGAATTGAGCAATTGAACAAGAAGTATGGAACGGAATTCTTATTGTCGGAGAAAGTGTATACTCAATTGAATGAAGAAACTAAATCTAATTTTAAATTAATAGATAAAACAAAAGTAAAAGGTAGTAACGATATAATAACCTTATACAATTACGAAAAAGTTACTTAATGTCTGTAAAATAGGCGATTTTTTAAATTCTGATAATTATTGCTCATGGTTTAATTTTTTGAATGATTTGATGCCTTTGTATCAATCACTTGTAAAAAAGCTGAAAGATAACTATAAGAATCAATATAAAATTTGATGTGTTTCCTTGCAGACACTACTTAATAATAATTAGAAAGATAATTCAAAATAATAATAAAGAATGAAAACTAGAAATAAGTTTATAGTAAGTATTCTGTTGTCAATATGGACTATTGCTTTAAATGCACAAAAAGTGTATTATAAACCAACCTATGAAAAATATTCTGTTTCAAATGAAAGTGAAATAGGTGACTTAAATTATTCAGTTTACCTACTAGGTGATATTAAGATTGATAAAGAGGGATTAGCAAATTTAGAATTATTCAAAGAATTGGTTAATGAAGAAAGTGAAAATAGTGCTGTTGTACTATTGGGGGATATTGTTTATCCAAAAGGTCTACCTGATTCTACAGATAGTAATTTTAAAGAAAAGGATAATTACCTAAAAATGATATTATCAACTTTTGATAAATATAAAGGTAGAGTATTTATAATACCGGGTAATCATGATTGGGCAAGAGGAGGAGCAAATGGACAGAACAACCTTAATAATCTACAAGGATATATTTTAAAACAAAATAATCCCAGAATTGATTTTTTACCAAAATATGGATGTCCGGGTCCATTGGAAGTATCATTAACTGATGATTTAACGCTTATTATATTAGATTCTCAATGGTGGTTTCATCAGAATAAAAAACCAAGTTTAAATGATTGCGGTTTGAGTGAAAAGGATGAATTATTTTCTAAAATTGAAGATGCCTTGAAACGAAATCGAAACAAAAAAGTGATAATAGCTGCTCATCATCCACTATATAGTGTTGGTGAGCACGGTGGTAATTTTGATCTTCGTTTGAATCTATTTCCCTTACTGGCATTAAATAAAAACATGTATATTCCATTACCAGGTTTTTTATATACAGGATATAGAAAGTATTTTGGCCATATTCAAGATTTTGCTCATCCAAGATATAAACATTACAGAAACTCATTATTAAATATATTGAAAAAATATAATAATGTGATTTATGCATCAGGTCATGAACATAATATGCAATACTTAGAAATCGACGGTTTATTCCATATAGTAAGTGGAGGTGGTGGGAAAGGAAGTTATATTTCTAAAAGAAACAAAAATGCTAATTTTGCTTATGAGGAATGTGGTATAACAAAGTTAAGTTTCAATACTAAAGGTGAAGTGTGGGTAAGTTATATTGTTCCTGATAAAGAACCATATGGTAAAAAGATATTCCAAAAAATATTGTATACAAAATCTATTTTTAACAACGTTGATTACTTAAAGAAATTGGATGAATTTTATGTACCATTTGATAGTGTTTACGCTAGAGCTTCTGATAAATATAGTAATGTAAGTAATTTTCATATTCGAATGTTAGGTAAAAACTATAGGGATATTTGGAACACCAAAGTTAAAATTCCCATTTTCAACATCGGAGAGGAAAAAGGAGGATTAAAGATAATAAAAAAGGGAGGGGGTATGCAAACGATGTCCATAAGACTTGAAGACAAAAACAAAAAGCAGTATGTTTTGCGATCGATAGATAAAAACGTTGAGAAAGTATTGCCTTATGCTTTTAGAAATACATTGCTTCAGAGACCATTGCAAGATGCTATTTCTGCTTCTCATCCTTTTTCCTCAATTACATTACCACCTATGGAAGAGGCACTGGGGATAATGCATACAAACCCAAAAGTAGTTTGGATACCTGATGATCCTAGATTAGGAATTTATCAAGAAGATTTAGCTAATAAGTTGTTTTTATATGAAGAACGTCCCTCAGGAAATTGGAAAGAAGCAAGTTTTTTTGGCAATTCAAGTAAGATTGTAAGTACTGATAAGACGTTAAAAAAAATCAGAAAAAAACAGAATCACAAAGTTGATCAAAAAGCGGTTTTGAAAGCCAGGCTTTTTGATATGCTGATTAATGATTGGGATAGGCATGAGGATCAATGGAGATGGGCAACTTTCAAGACGGATAGTAATACAATATATAAACCTATCCCACGTGATAGAGATCAAGCATATTTTGTCAATCAAGGATTTTTGATGTGGTTTATATCATTGAAATGGGTTACTGGGAAATACCAAGGACTTGAATATCCAATAAAAGTGATAACCGGATTGAATTACAATGCTAGATTTTTTGATAGAACATTTCTTACCGAATTGGATTTTAATGATTGGGTCGAAATAGTAGATGAAATAAAAAAAGACTTAACAGATTCGGTTATACATAATGCGATTGACAAAATGCCAAGAACAATTTATAAAAAATCTGGACCTGATATAGAACTAAATTTGAAAGTAAGGAGAGATTCTCTTTTGGTTTATGCACAGGAATATTATCTAGTTTTGTCAAAATCAGTCGATTTGCCGGGTACAGATGATGATGAATTATTTGAAATAGAAAGAAAAGGTAATGGAGATACTCAAGTTGTTATTTATGCTTTGAAAAAGAAAAAGAAAAAAAACAGGATGTATTCCAGATTATTCAAATATAATGAAACAGATGAAATTAGGCTTTATGGGTTGGAAGGAAAGGATATATTTAAGTTGAAAGGAGATGCAAACAAAGGAATTAAAATAAGAATAATAGGAGGAAAGGGAAAAGATACTGTCATTGATTCTTCACATGTAAAAGGATTAAGAAAACATACATTAGTCTATGATCGAAAGGATAAAAAAAATTCATTTATTAAGAGTAGTGAAACTAAACTCATACTGTCAAAAAATAAAAGTATAAATGTATATAACAGAAAACAATTCAAATACAACAGAGCAAGAATGTTTTTTAAAACAGGATATAATATTGATGATGGTATATTTTTAGGAGCAGGAATAAATATTAAGCATTTCAATTTTAGAGATTCAGTTTTACACAAAATCCAAGGGGATTTAGCATTTCAAACTGGAGCTTTTTCAATGATGTATAATGGTTTATATAGTTCTGTTTCTCAAAAATTTGATTTAAGTATTGATGCAGAGATTAGTTTTCCAAAAGCAGTTGATAATTTTTATGGACTTGGAAATAATACTATAAAATTGACAGATGATAAAAAGTATTACCGGTTGAGGTATAAATATGCATTTTTGAATCCAATGGTAAAGAAAGTTTCAAGCAAGTACTTCAATTATTCAATTGGAACTTTTTATCAGTATTATGAGGTCACTGATACTACAGGTAGATTTGTAGGAGACATCAATAAGTCAAAACTTGTAGATAGTGATTTTGAAGGTCATCACTATGGTGGTGTTAATTTTAAAATAGAGTTGGATACTAGAAATAATAAAATGAATCCTAGTAGAGGATTAAAGTGGATATCGGAAGCAAGTAGCTATTATGATTTTAGTGGTAATAATGATAAATTCACAAAACTTAAATCAGAATTGAGTCTATATTTAAGTTTTAAGGATGATCCTAGGATTATTTTTGCAATGAGGTTTGGAGGTGCTAAAAATATTGGTGATTATCAATTTTTTCATTCGAACTATTTAGGAAGAAACACTAATTTAAGAGGTTATAGAGAAAATCGTTTTTCTGGAGACTCATATTTGTTTCAGAATACAGAATTAAGAATAAGGCTAAAAGAAATTAGAAGTTATTATCTAAATGGTTCTGTAGGGGTATCAATTTTTAATGATGTTGGGAAGGTTTGGCTTGAAAATGAGGATTCATCAAAATGGCATAATGGTTATGGAGCAGAGCTTTGGTTGATACCTTTTGATTTTACTATAATGTCTATGAGGTACAATAAATCAGAGGAAGATGAATTTATAGATTTTAAATTTAGCTATCTTTTTTAATCTCTCCATATCCTTTTTTTAAAACAAATAAAATATAAATGTATTATGAATCTAGAAACAATCACAAGAGAACTAGAGTTGAAAGCACATAATTTTGTTAGAAATTTATTAATAACAAATCTACCCCAATCCATTGTGTTTCATGATATTGATCACGCTGAATATGTATCAGAAAAAGCAGAATTTATAGGACTACAATGTGGTTTAAATGATAATGAAATTAACTTAGTCAAAATTTGTGCATGGTTTCATGATACTGGATTTGTCATTGATCCAAAAAATCATGAGGATGAAAGTGTAAAGATTGCAGAAAACTTTTTACTACAGAATAATATTAGTATTGAAATAATCAATCAGATCAAAAAATGTATTTTAGCGACTAAAATATCGGAGATACCGGAAGATATTTATTCTAAAGTACTTTGTGATGCAGACTTGATGCATTTAACAGAGGATGACTATTTTGATAGAATAAGCAAAATGCGAAAAGAATGGAAAAATTTATTAGAAAAGAAGATAAGCAAAAGGAAATTTCATAAAATATCACTTGATTTTTTCGAACAACATCATTTTTATACTCAGTATGGCAAAAAAGAATTGGAGCCAAAAAAAATTGAAGTCTATAAGGAATTGAAAACTGAATTAGGTAAATTAGAGAACAAAAAGAAAAAAAGAAAAGAGAAAGAGAACAAAAAGAATAGAACCTATTCAAAGGGAGTAGAGTCAATGCTGCGTAATACTGCAAGAATGCAAATAAACCTTAGTTCTATTGCAGATAAAAAGTCAAATATTCTGATTTCAGTTAATGCTATTATAATATCGATAACTACTACTTTACTAGTTTCAAAATTTGAGGAGACACCAAAAATAATTTGGCCAACATTTATATTCTTAGGCTTTAGTCTTATTACAATTATTTTTGCAATACTATCTACAAGACCCAATATCTCTTCAGGCGTATTTGAAAAAAAAGACGTTAATGAGAATAAAGTCAACTTACTATTTTTTGGTAATTTTTATAATATGAAACTAGAAGAATATGAATGGGCTTTAGGAGAGCTAATGAAAAATGAAGATAGAATTTACTCTGCAATGATACGTGACCAATATTACTTAGGTAAAGTACTTGCAAAAAAATATCAGATGCTTAGGATAGCCTATAATCTATTTATGTTTGGTATTATCATATCTGTTTTTGCATTTATTATTGCATTTGTCAATGTACAATAATTAAATTCTTTTTGAAAAATCAACTATAAGTTTATTTATTTTGGTTTGTTCAAAAAGTTTATTTAATGCTAATAAAGAAACAATTGCTAAGGCAGCTCCGGCAACAACATCAATTATATAATGATGGCTTGAATAAACAGCAGAAAACCAAATACCGAAAATAAAGATAGTGAAAAGAAAAATAGTGATAGTTTTCATCTTTTTCTTCAATGCATAAAACAATACAATTATTGGGTATGCGGAATGCAATGAAGGCATCGCAGCCAATACATTAGCATTTTTATTGTAGATTCCTTCAAACAATGGAAATCCAATAAGCTTATCAAATCTAGCCAGTCCTGCACGATCTCCGGGAACTCCAATATGCAAATCAAATCCATATATATCTACATACCAAGGAGGAGCAGCAGGGTAGATATAGTAAATGAAAAATCCCATAATATTGATTATCAAAAAAGAAATTGAATATTGGACAAATAACTTTTTATCTTTATAGAATAGATATATACCAAAGCCCAAAGGAATTGGCATCCAATTAATATAGAAAAATCCTGATAAAAAATCTAAGAATTGATTATTTACTATTGAAAAATATTCATTTAGAGTAAGTAACTGGCTGTTATAATTTATACCAAATAATAATTTCTCTAGATCATATGGCTCTCTGATATGAACCTTACTTATGGTATAATTGGGTATGGCTCTCATAGAATCATACAAGATCCAAAAAATAATAAAAAATGAAAACCCAATAGCAAATGCTCTAGTTTTTTTATGAGCATAAAATAAAATGAGCCATAAAAAAGTGAGGAAAATATGTTCGCTCCTCAAATCTCCTATTATAATATTAAAA
>JALVAD010000412.1 GCA_027011385.1 Saprospiraceae bacterium
GGCTATGACTGTGTTTTTCAACTCAATCTTGAAAAATTAATTCTAAAATATTTATACGTTATTCTAAAATTCATTTGGTATTATTACATTTGTGAAAAATTAAGATATTGGAATCCAATTATTATTATATTATAGCTGTCGCAGGTGGATTTTTAGCTGGAATTCTCAATGCTATCGCCGGTTTTGGATCTGTAGTCACACTCAGTATAATGATAGAGTTTTTGGGTATGCCTGCCAATCTTGCCAATGGTACTAATAGAATAAATATGTTTAGTCAGACGGCTTTGAGTTCATTTGCCTATTATAAAGAGGGTAAATTGAATTTTAAGAGATTCAAATTGGCGATAATACTCACTTTTATAGGTTCGATTTTTGGAGTCTATTTTGCACTAAATATTTCAAATGCAGATTTTAAAATAATATTCAAGTATATATTGCTTCTTATGTTTATCGTTGTTTTAGTAAATCCTAAAAGATGGATTAAAAAATCTGATTTGGAGTTCAAAATGAGCAATTGGCTAACTATCCCTTTGTTTTTAGCCCTTGGCTTTTACGGTGGTTTTATCCAGATGGGTATGGGGCTTTTTACACTTATAATACTGGTTTTATTGGCAAAAACCAATCTTATAGAAGCTAATGCAATCAAAGTTTTTATTATTGCCTTATATTCTTTGATGCTGATTTTTATATTTAGTTATAGAGAGCTTGTCGACTGGAAGATTGGCTTGACATTTGCACTTGGTCAAGGGATTGGAGGATATTTGGCAGCTCACTACGCATCAATATATCCCAAGGCTGATGTTTGGGTTTACAGGATATTGATTATTGTTGTATTAGTAGTATTAATTAAGACCTTTGGGATTTATCCCAATTGAAAATCAAAATTTAATAATTACCTTTTTTAGCCACGCTACCTCCCAGCCTCCCGTTTCTCCACTCTGTTCCGAAACCGGAGTAGCCGCCAACCCGTGATTAGAAGTCCAGATGATAAGCGAATGCCCTAACCAACAACTTTTCATTCTGACCATAAAAATACCCCCTCAGTGAATAACAAAGAGGAGGTATGCTATTTGGTTTTATTATAACAACTTCTTAACTAATTTTTAAATTTCTTTTCGCTCATTTCTTTTGCCATAATCAACGCATTGTATGCATTAGCTATTTTTCCTGATACACTAAGTGAGCTAAACTGCACTAATTTTGGATCACTTTTGTCATCATCTTCTTTTGGTTGAATTACCAAAATTTGTGGAGCTAATCCTGAATCCATGATTATATGCTTAACTTCAGAAGCAGTTAGATTTGGAAATCTGGATCTGATTAAAGCAGCTATACCTGCAACATCAGGAGAAGACATTGAAGTCCCTTGAAGGTGCTTATACTTATTAAATGGTACGGTTGCATAGATCTTCATTCCCGGAGCAAAGACATCAACAGTAGTTTTACCATAATTACTAAAAGGTGCTACCATATTAGCTCCATAATTAGGTCCTACTGCACCTACATTTAAGAAATTGTCAAATAGTTGAACTCCTGGTTTATCTCCATCATTTGGATAACTTACATCATCACCAAAATTGTCCATGTTTTTACCTTCATTCCCTACTCCATTCACAATCAACACATCGTGATCTTCAGCATACTTAATAGCATCCCAAACCCAATCTTTATGAGGAGAATAATATTTTCCGAAACTAGTATTTATTACTTTTGCCCCGTTATCAACAGCATATCTAAATGCCAAAGCAATATCTTTATCATATTCGTCTCCATCGGGAACAGCTCTTACAGACATCAATCTGACATGATCTGCTACTCCGTTTCCTCCTTTACCATTATTTCTGATTGCTGCTATAATTCCTCCAACGTGAGTTGCATGCAATTCATCTTCGTTTGGAGGAATGACATTTGGGTTTCCATAATCCCTGTCATTGAAATCATCTGGATTATCACCTTGTATCCTACCATTAAAATCTAGGTTCAGATTGTATTTAATTTGGCCATCTACATAGTGTTCAAACCCTTTAACATAATCGGGAGTAAGTCCTCTTAGGTACATAGCTTTTGCTTGATTTACCGCATTGTCATCGGATTTTATTGCAACGACAGCTTTTTCAGAGAGCTTGTCTGTTTTCAAAAAATCCTTTAGTGTTTTAAACATTCCTTCAGCCATTGCTTTCAGACCTACAAGTCTTTGTTCTAAAGGTTTAATAGCTTCTAATTTTGAAGCCAATTCTTTTTCTGCTCTTTGATAATCCTTGAACATTAAAGTGTCTTTGACAGGGATATCTGATATTTTCTTATCTTTCCATTGGTTACGATATTTTTTAACTATTCTTGTCAATTCAAGCTGTTCTCCTGTCGCCATTTTACCGTCTTTTGATCCAAGGAAATTCCAACCGTGAATATCATCTACATAGCCATTTTTGTCATCATCTATACCATTATTTGGAATCTCATCTTCATTTGTCCAAATAATATCTTTAAGGTCTTCGTGATTGATATCCATTCCTGCATCTACAACTGCAACTATGATATCTTTTGCAGGAAGATCTTTTAGAATTGTGTTATAAGCTTTTTCGACACTCATTCCCGGTTCATAGCTTTCAAAAGGATCTGTCAATTGCCAATTTTGCAAGTCCTTATCATTGTATAATGTGGTGATTTTTTGAGGTATCATCTCATATACATTATTTTTACTTGTTGTACTTTGTTTTGCTTTAACAACTTTTTTTGTTGTACCGCAACTAGCCAATGTAATCAATACAATGACAGCTAAACTAAATAATTTCAATGTTTTCATTTTACGATTTTTTTAAATTTCGCCAAAAGTACAAGATTAATTCTGTACAATAAAAAATATAGATAAAAATATCGATATAGCAGGTAATCTATACTCTAACTATATAGTTTTTATTGTTTCAACACAGGAGTAGACAATTATTAATCTAATGTATTTTCTTTCAAAGACTACTTAGTAGTTTATCTTTAATAGCCATATGTACTTTTTTACTTATCTTTGAATGATTGTTTTACAGTTTTTGTTTTAGCTATGTAGTTATGGGAGATAAAATTCTAAATATTTTAGATTATATTTTGCAGTATAAACATCTGCGATTTATGAGAAAGGTGTCAGTTGTATTAGCATTATTGGCATTCATATTAAGTATTTCTATTACTCTTGGAATCAGAACTGAAGTATTATCAAAAAGTTTAAGACATACTTTTTTGGATAACTATTATTTCTCTTTTTATGTAGCGTTTACATTTATTTTGGCTTGGGAAGTTGCATCCATGATATATACAATTCCTTATTCCGTGTCAAAGTCTGTGGGAAAACAATTTGAAATAATGTCTCTTATAATTTTAAGGTATGTTTTTGAACATTTGGGTAATTTTGCGACTATTTCTAATCTCAAGCATGATTACATTGAAGTTTTGGAGATAGTCACGATAGTCTTAGGATCTATCTTAATATTTTACCTTATCAGTATTTATTACAAAATTCAACCACACATATTGATATCGGAAGATGAGCGACAACAAAATAATTTTGTTAATATGAAAAAAATAATCGCTGTCATTTTGTTAATTGTCCTACTGTTTTTCTCTTTTAAAGAAATGTTCTCAATTACATATAGTCTCTTTAGAGGGGACATTTCAAATGTTAAGCTGTCTCATCTATTTTTTAAAGATATGTTTTCAATAATGATTTATTTTGATGTTTTAATGATCTTGGTTACAATGTGGTTTAGTTTGAGATATGCTATGGTTTTTAGAACATCAGCTCTTACTGCATCGACGATTATGATAAGATTGAGCTTTACTGACGATATATTTTTAAATGTATTACTCACGGTACTAGCTGTTATTTTTGCTATTTTGGTAACTGTTGTCTATAAAAAATTTGAAGGTGTTTTAGTGAAAAATATGGAAAAAAATAAAAGCAAATTTGTATAAACTTGTGCACAAACCAAGAAATGAATGTAGTTATTAGTGCGAAGCTCTATGGAGTTTTTTAGTTGCATTTCATTATTTCGCTTTTTGCAACACTGCCCTCTAACTCCCCGTTTCTTCGCAAACTACGAAACCGGGAGAACATCAACCCGCATTTCCTTTTACGAAATTCCCTTGATAAGCGAATGTCTCTGACTTCGCTTTTACAAAAATGCACTACTCCTGTGCTGAAGCACAGGTTCTTTCACTATCAAGTGAGATTTACTCACTTGATTTTTGAAAAATCAAAATCGTTCAGTCATCCTTCTATCATTTTTCGTAACAAAGTGCAGAAAAATTATTAGGGGGAGCGCAGTGCTTTTGCGTGATAGATGAGGGGGCAAATGTACCAATAAGCAGGAGTATCAACTTGCGATGCGAAAAAATGAAATGCACCCCAATTTTTTAGATATTTATACTATTGATAAACTTTTCAGCTTTTTCAAGTTTTTCTAAATTTCCACAATCAAACCAATAATCATTATCGTGTGGATATGATGCGATGAAATCTTCTTTGCAGACATTTAAATAAAAGTCAATAATAGATTTCTTTTCTATCTTTCCGAGCTTTGGTAATAGCTTTGTGTTAATGATGTGTATGCCACTAAAAGCTAATTTTTGATAATCTTTAGTTTTATCACACGTTATTATTTCCCCTGTTTTTTCATTTTTCCAACCGATCATCTTGTTTTTTTCATTAAAAAGCAAATACCTTGAAGTTTCTCTTGATCTTGTAGACAAACTTATGTCATAATTATGTTTTAAATGGTTTTTGTTCATCCTGTTAATGTCTATATTTGAAATTACGTCCACATTGTATAGCAAGATTTGCTCTTCATCTAAGAGCTCTCTAACCTTTGCCAATCCGCCTCCTGTGTCCAGCAATTCTTTTTCAAATGAGACTGTGATATCGAGATTGAAGTATTCATTATCGTACAAATACTCCTCGATTTTATCAGCAAAATGGTGAGTATTTATAATAAATTTATCAATTCCAAATTGTGAAAGATATCTTAGATTATACTCCAACAATGTAGTATTAGCAAAAGGAGCTAAAGCTTTGGGCTTATTTTTTGTGAGAGGATATAGCCGTGTACCCAATCCGGCAGCAAAGATCATCGCGATCATATAAATTAAAATTTAGTTTTAAACTTTCCAAAAAATTATTTGTCTATATGTAAAAGACTCGTATGAAAAACTTATTTTTTTTGGTTTTATTATCTTTGTTTTCTTGTAATAAAAATAATGATAACCCATCAGAAGATTCAAAATATATTCAAAAGACGGTTCAATATCAATCTATCAGTGGAGTTAAAAGCAAATTGACAAGCCTGGATATCAATTATTTTGACAAATGGACTGATTTGAAACCGGTGATGATTTTCATACATGGAGGAGGTTGGGTTATAGGCGACAAAACGAATAAACCAAGTTCAAAAATTGAATTGTTCAAGGGGTTAGGATATGTATACATAAGCATAAATTACAGATTATCTCCATTTCCATATCAGCTTGACAATCCTAATCGGATTCTACATCCTACTCATGTAAAAGATGTGGCTAAAGCCATTAAATATATCTATGACAATATTGAAGATTACGGTGGTAACAAGTCAAATATTGCCATAATGGGACATTCTGCCGGAGCTCATCTTGCCAGCTTGATAGCGACAGACCCTAAGTATCTAAATGCAGAAGGTCTAAAAACTTCAATTTTCAAAGGAGTTGTATCCCTAGATACGCAAGCATCGGATATAGATTACGCTATGCAACATACTTTTGAAGGATCAGATTTATACAAAATGTATATCAATGCTTTTGGAGATACATCAAATAAATGGAAAGAAGCTTCTCCTATAAATTATGTATCGTCATCTTTAGCAAAAAATTGGGTAGTCGTTTATCGTGGTTCTCAGACAAGAATGACCAATCAGCTTAGATACATAGACGCACTTAAAGCAGAAGGAAAATCTGTAACTGCAATCAACGCAGTGGATTACTCACATTCAGGAGTAAATGATGCAATCGGAAATACCAATGATACTGTAATAAACAAACCCATTGTAGAGTTTTTGGTAAATGTGCTAAATTAACTTGGATTTCGAGACTTGGGTGATGAGTGAATGATTGTTTAATTTTTCCGTGTTCAGTGTTTTTTTTGTTTCGTGTTTGGTTGATATTTAAAAAACAAGGGAAACTTAGGACTCGAAAGCACGACTGGAAGGAGTGATTCTGAAGCCGATTTATAAAAAATTGTAATATTGGAGACAGGAAGGTTTGGAGGTTTGGAAATTTTATAAATCGAACAAGGATTTAAGATTTTAGAAATGAAGATATGAGGTCAAAGATACTTGCTTATCAGAATGGGAAATGAAAGGAAAAAATAAAAACCACTGAATGGTTCAATGTGAATAGTCCCCAATAAGCGAAGTGATTGGGGGACGGAAATGTACAAAAAGAGATAGAACCCCTAAGGGCGTTCAACATGAAAGGTTGATTTTTCTTAAAACCCAATGGGACCGAGAGGTGTTAGAGTATTAATTTTACTATTGAATTTCTTAAATGGGGAAAAAATAAAAAAACTGCTGTGTTTTATATTGATTCTGGTAGTGCAAGAACAAAATGGTTTTATGATTATCATTATAGTTTTAATCAGTATGGACACAGTACAAAAAAACAAAGCAAAAATCAAAGAGAACTGGAAGTTTTGGAAGAAAATATAACACAAAAAACTATTCTTAATTTTGAATTAATCTAAATAATCCTTATCTTGCGGTTGGATACTTAATTTCAATTATTCTTATTAAATAAATATTTTATGAAAAAATTCAATGTAAAGCAATTCTTGCTAGCAATTGTTGCTGTCTTTGTAGTATTGCAAGCAACTGACTATTTAATCCATGGCGTAATGCTAAAATCTTCTTATGAAGCCTCCAAGGAATTGTGGAGACCGGATATGGAAAGTATGATGTGGATCATGCAAATAACGGGATTGGTCTTTTCTTTTTTCTTTGTAAATATTTATATATTCTTTGCCAAAGGGCATTTTAGAGAAGGGATATTTTCAGGGTTCTGTTACGGTTTTTTAATCGGTATTTTGATATATGGAGGAAGTGTTTTTAACCAATATATAGTTTATAATATTGATCTAGCTATGGTTTGGCAATGGGTGATTTTTGGTATAATTCAAACAATACTTATGGGAATTGTCGTATCAATGATTTACAAAGTCGAAAAATAATTTATAAAATTTCAATATTTATTTGTTTAAATAAAAATATTGAAATATCTTTGCGTCCGGTTTCGAATAAGTCGAAATATTTTTGTCCCATAGTGTAACGGTAGCACGACAGTTTTTGGTACTGTTTGTCAAGGTTCAAATCCTTGTGGGACAACAAAAAAGCGCTTTGACTTTGTCAAGGCGCTTTTTGTTTATCTTTAGTATTTTAAGATATAGTTATGAGTTTACTTAATAAATATGAAAGTCTAAAAGAAAAATTTATCTATCTGGAGGAGCAACTTTCCAATCCGGAAATCGCTAGTGATATGGATAAATTTAAAAAAATAAACAAAGAGTACAAAGATCTTAAAGCAATTCTTATTGTATTTGATGAGTATAAAAATATAATAGATAATATCCAAAACTCTAAAGCTATGCTTAAAGATGAAGATGAAGATATGAGGGAAATGGCTAAAATGGAACTCGAAGAACTTGATGGTAAAGATGAGGAATTGGAAGAAAAGCTTAAAATGATGCTTATACCAAAAGACCCTGATGATGATAAAGATATTATATTTGAAATAAGAGCAGGGACAGGAGGTGATGAAGCTAGCATATTTGCCGGTGATTTGTACAAAATGTACACCAAATACTTTGAAAAGCAAGGATGGAGTACCAGTATATTATATGTAAATGAGGGATCAGCCGGTGGGTATAGCAAATTGGTACTTGAAGTGAAAGGGATTGAAGTATATGGTAAATTGAAGTTTGAATCAGGGGCACATCGTGTACAGAGAGTTCCAAAAACTGAATCTCAAGGAAGAGTGCATACTTCAGCGGCTACTGTAGCTGTAATTCCAAAATACGAAGAGAAAGATATTAAAATCAAAAAAGAAGATCTTAGGACAGATACCTTTAGAGCTAGTGGTGCAGGTGGACAGCATGTCAATAAAACCGAATCTGGTGTCAGATTTACACATATCCCTACAGGTATTGTTTCTGAAAGCACAGACTCTCGGTCGCAATTGAAAAATAGGGAAATCGCACTACAAAGGCTATATGTTAAAATCAAAGAAGCTCAAAGAGAACAAGACCAAAAAGAACGTACAGAACAGAGAAAAACTCTAGTTGGCTCGGGAGATAGATCTGATAAGATAAGAACTTATAACTATCCACAAAATAGGGTTACTGACCACAGAATTGGTCTTACCCTTTATAGCTTAAACAAAATAGTCGAAGGAGATTTGGATGAAATAATCGATGCTCTTAGACTTGCAGAAAATATGGAAAAGCTAAAAGAAATCAATGAAATCGGAGTTTAGCCCGTGAACAATACGGGTTAAAATAATCTTCAATTGTCTATTTTTTAGCCTTCATTTGTTTTGCTTCAATGCTTAATGTTGCATGAGGTACAGCTTTCAATCTTTCTTTAGATATCAATTTTCCTGTGACCCGGCAGACTCCATAGGCTTTATTATCTATTCTGACAATAGCATTTTCAAGATGTTTTTTGTGCTTATTCGCCCTTGCAAGCATTTGCATAACCCTTTCGCTTTCCGCAGTTCCCACACCATCATCAAGTCCTTTGATTCTACCGTCTGCACTATTGGAAATATCATCGATTTGTCCTCTTAGAAACTTGATTTGTTCTAATACTTTGTTGAGCTTTTTATTAATAATCCCTCTAAATTCTTCTAATTCTTCGTCAGAATATCTATTTTTTATTAAATCTTCCATGAGTATTTAAGTTGGTTAATAATATAACTTTTATATCTTTGGTTTTATTTTACAGATATATGCAATTTGTTTTACTAAATTAATGTTCAAAATGTCAATAAAGTCACCCCTAATTTTAATATTGTTTTTATTTTTTGTTTCTAATAGCTATGGTTTTGTAAGTAACAACGATAATTGGTTGGATAAAGTTTCATCAGATTTAATAAAGAAATTTGAAACAAATTCCAATGTTGCTATCATTGTATTTCTAAATAATCAATATGTACAAAAAGCTGTTGATAATAGACTATCCAAACAGCAAAAAGCCAAACTAGTATATGAAAATCTTAAAAAAAACAACCTTAGAAATCAAAATGAAATCAAAGCTCTATTAGAAAGGTTTGGGTATAAATATAAGCAATATTTTATAGTGAATTCTATCGCTGTTAAAGGAGCAAAAATAGAATTGGTAGAACTTTTAGCAAAACAAAGAGTTGTTGAGTTTATATCTTATGATTCTCCAACCAAAGATCCATTGGAAAAGACTGAGCCAATGCCTAATATCGCTAAAGACACAACATGGGGAATCAAAATGATTGATGTTCCCGATGTTTGGGACTTAGAAATCAAGGGAAATGGAGCTGTAGTAGGAGGACAAGATACAGGGTATGATTGGACTCATCCAGCATTGAATAAAAAATATAGAGGTTTTGTTAATGATACTTTTTCCAATCACAATTACAATTGGCATGATGCGATTCACGATATAAGTCCATTAAATAATGATTCTATTATAGAGCCCTCCAATAATCCTTGTGGACTTGATTCAAAAATACCATGCGATGATTATAGTCACGGTACACATACTATGGGAACTATGGTTGGAAGCAATGATAGCCTTGCTTTTGGTATAGCTCCTGAAGCCAAATGGATAGGATGTCGAAATATGGAAAGAGGATGGGGAAAGCCATCAACATATATTGAGTGTTTTGAGTGGTTTATGGCTCCTACGGATACAAGTAGTATAAATCCTGATCCTGCACTCTCTCCTGATGTTATCAATAATAGCTGGGGATGCCCGGTGAAAGAAGGATGCGATTCTTCAAATTGGAAGTATATGGAATTGGCATTGAATAACCTAAGAAATTCGGGTGTATTTGTGGTAGTGTCCGCAGGAAATGATGGTATACGCTATTGTGGAAGCATACGCAATCCTTCAGCTATGTTTGAAAATGCCTTTACAATTGGAGCGACAAGATTAATCTATGATTCTACCGGAGTAAGATTTCAAGATACAATTGCCGGATATAGTAGTAGAGGCCCGGTAACTATCGATGGTAGCAATAGGCTTAAACCTGACATTTCTGCTCCCGGAAGCAGAGTTTTGTCTTGTGTTCCCGGCAATAACTATAGATATAGTAGTGGTACGAGTATGGCAGGGCCACATGTGGCAGGAGTTGTTGCATTGATGATATCAGCAAACCCCAAACTTAAAGGGCAAGTAGATACTATCGAAAAGATTCTTTTGAATTCTGCTGATCCAAAATACGATATTGATACGTGTAGGGGAATCACTGATCAGGTATTGCCAAATTCTACTTACGGGTACGGTAGGATTAATGCATTCAAAGCCATAAAGATGGCATTAGATTTCAGAGTAAGTACTGAGGAATACAATTTAGATAACAATAGCCTGATAGTATTTCCGAATCCATTTTATGACAATATCACTATTCAATTCGAGAACGAGACAAAAGATCTAGAGATTGAAATATATGATTTATTAGGCAATATTGTATCAAAAAAGACTGTGTCTAATAGATCAGATCTAGATTTAGGATATTTAAATCCCGGTTTTTATATTTTAAAAACAAAGGTGAATGATTCTATTATTAAAAAAAAGAAAATTCTCAAGTTGTGATACCGGATGTATATTTATATAATGTCATTTATTAATCATTAGCTTTTCTATCTGTTTTTTGCATTTAATAAAATATATACCATCCCAATTGGACACATCAATACTATGCTTTTTATAAAACTTTTTTTGGTACTGCAATTCACCTAAAATATTGAAAATCTCTATTTCTGTTTTCTTCTCATCATTTGTTTGAATAAAAACTATCTTATCTGAAGGGTTGGGATAAACAATAATTTTAGCTTTAGTTTCTGTATTGTCTTCGATGCCAATATTGTTATCTATAGTAAATGTACTGTCGCAAAAATCGAAATCTTTTGGTTCAGCAAAATCTTCTATTTTTATTTTATACTGATCACCAGAAAGTACTGATTTTGGTATTAGCCAATTGAATATTCCATCATTTTCAGTCATATTTGCAATTTCCAGTGATAAATTGCAATCATCATATAAGGTGATTTTTACTGAGTCACTCGCACTTCCAATATCCCATTTAATAGTCAAAGTATCAGACTTACTAAATGTTTCTTTATTATTAGGGTAGTTAATGCCAAGAGTTTTAATTTTGGGATAGATTCCGGGTTCTATCCAATCTGAATATCCATTTGTATTTCCCCAAAATACATTTTGACCGTCAACATAAACACAATTTTCAACCGTAGTATAATAGGTTTCTATCCAGTACTTCTTATCAAATCCTTCCGGAAATTCATCGATGATTTGTACATTATTCAAAATTGAAGTTTCTAAGGAGCACATTTTACCGCCATCCTCAAGAGAAGTATCTCTATGTGTTATTGTACAATTATTAAAAACAAAATCACCATCAGGGTTAGTCACTTTAAAGGATTTTCTCGTGTTAGCCACAAAATCACAATTAGAAAAAGATATATTTGGTCCCGGTCCCCACAGAAACATCAACCATTCATTATCATCAATGCCATAATCAGGATGGGGTTTATCCTCAAAAAGGCAGTTGTCAAAAGAAGTGGCTAAATCCGGATTGTCATCTCCATACATAACTGGTACAAAGCCATAAATTTTGCAGTTTTTAAACTTCAGACCAGGCTTTCCGACCCAGATTGAATAATTTGTTGTCCCCCAAAATGTGCAATTTTCAAAAGTGGTATAACCTCCGTCACCCGAATCACAAATAAGTCCTTCTCCTTCATTATTTATAAATTCACAATCAATAAATTTTCCGCCCCGAATCACAGCATCTTCTGCTTCGATATCCACGCCTGATGCGGGATTAGAAGAGAATCCGGCTCTGCTGGTATGATTCATTTTACTGTTGTACACCGTAAGACCTATTCCTCCAATCCAAGACAGTCCTTGTCTGGCATTATATTCACTCACGAGGTTTTCGACGACTATTCTGGAGGGTTGATCGCCCTCTTCTATTCCGTAATGACCAATTTCCAATCCGTCCAAACCATGATGATGAGTATATATATCTTTAATCATTACATTTGTATTGTTAAGAGCTAAAATCCCTATGGCTTCGCATTGTCGGCTGGATTTGTGTCCCCAATATCCCCCGACCTTCATTGATTCAATATTTCCATCTAGTTCCAGGTTTTTTATCAAGACATTTTTGCATGCCCACAAGTCAAACATCACTTCTGCATCTGCACGATACCACCAATCAACAAAACCTTCTTCCCCATCGTCATAATACGCCTCGCCTGATACAGGATCAAAAGAACCAAAAGCCAATCCATCGGCAGCTTTTATTATGGTATTTTTGCTTCCCTCAATAATGAGTTGATTGATACTGTCAATCTTAAATATAGCTTGATAATTATAATATGGGGAATCTGCGGAAGTATCTATAATCTGTTCGCCTACAATATAAGTTCCTGCCGGAATAACCAGTTTTCCTGTTCCATAGTGTTTAATAGAATCTACAGCCATTCTGAAATAACGGCTATCATTGATTGTGTCGTCCGGTTTTGCACCTAAATCCTGAAGATTAAAAACAGGATCGGAAAAGCTTTTAACCCAAGTGGAATCAAAAGGATAATCAGTTGTGTATTGAGCGTTAAGTTCACAAATAAAACTCAACAATAATAATGCAAATAATTTTGTCTTTTTCATAGCTATATTTGTATATAAATAAAGCTATAAAAATAGCAATCTTTTTTGTATTTATCCATCTTAAAGCCCATTTATTGGGGATATTCATAGTGAGAGATAAAAACATCAACTTGACACTGTAAAAAGTCCCATTTTCCTATTTATGTATAATTTTATTTTGACTGCTATATAAATAGACCATACTGCTTTAAAATTTCTTGATTTTCTAGTTTTTTATATTTATCTTAGGCTTGAAATATAATACATGAAAGATTTTGAGGCGAATTTTAATAACTATTAAAATTATATACCTATGAAAAAATTAATGAATTTGTATGATGACCTTCATTGGGAAAATGCTGATGAGTACTGTGAAGGTACGATGAGGAAAGTTCTAAGAGATGAAAATGGTAAAAAGACAGTTTTATTAAAACTTCCGGCAGGATTTTCAATGAAACCCCATTCCCATGTGACCACTGAGCAGCATTATGTTTTGAAAGGAGAGTATACTAATAATGGAGAATCATTTCCCGAAGGTTCTTTTCAAATTTTTGAACCTCACGATCAACATGGACCATTTAAGTCAGAGAAAGGAGCTTTAGTTCTTGTAGTTTGGGATTCAATATATGAAGGGGATAATTAAAACATATAGTTTTTTTCGAGTAAAAGATCGCTTAAAAAAATTATGTTCTTAATCATAGTTTGATAATTTAAATGTACTAAATCTATCTTGATAGTTTATGCTCTTAATTTATATGGTCATATAAATAAGGGAATATATCTTGTTGATATTTTCTTTAAGGGATTGCTCTTGATATTTTTAACGATAATTTTGCATGAAATAAATAGCTTATTGTCATAAAAATAATAATATGGAAAATTTATTAGGGCTGAAAAATTTATTTATCCTTGCTCCATTGAAACTTAATTATAGTGATGGCTCAGGTATTGTTTTACAAAGACATATTGACTTCTATCAGAGAAGAAATAAACATATTGGTGCTATTACGGTAGAGCCATTGTATATGGATAAGGGATTGAGAGAAATACCCGGTCAATTAGGTATTGATAATGATAATAAGATTGCCGGATTAACAAAATTAAATGATGCTATTCATCAGAATGGAGCAAAGAGCATTGCACATTTAAATCATCCGGGTAGAATGTCAAACCCTAAAATCCCAAATAATTATTGGCTGTCTTCTACAGGTAAAGCTTGTAAAAATGGAGGTGCTATCCCTGAGAAAATGACACATGATATGATGGATAAAGTCATTGAATTATTTGTTGAAAGTGCAAAAAGAGCCGTAATTTCAGGGTTTGATATAATTGAATTGCAATTTGGACATGGATATTTGATATCCCAGTTTCTCTCTCCAGCAGTAAATAACAGGAATGATGAATATGGAGGTAGTTTTGAAAATAGAGCCCTTTTCCCATTGAAAATTGCCAAAGCCGTTAGAAGTGCAGTAGATATTCCTATTATTGCTCGTATAAGCGGTGATGAAATGATTCCTGAAGGACTACATATTGGTGAAGTGATTAGATTTTCACAATTATTAAAAAATATTGGAATTGATGCTTTACATGTTTCTGCCGGCTCTGTTTGTTCAACACCGCCTTGGTTTTTTCAGCATATGTTTATTAAAAAAGGTAAAACATGGGAATTAGCAAGTCAGATCAAATCGAAAATTGATATCCCTATCATCTTTGTCGGTAGAATAAATTCAATATCGGATGTTGATCAATTAAAAAAGTATTTTAATGCTGATTATATAGCAATTGGAAGAGCAATGATTGCAGATCCTGATTTTGTCGGAAAATATTTTAACGAAATTCATGGCACTATCAGACCATGCCTAGCATGTGAGGAAGGTTGTCTAGGAGGAGTTAAAAGTGGCAAAGGTCTTAGCTGTGTAGTTAATCCTGAAGTCAATACCAATTATAAACATAATGCTTCCAATACATCAGCTAAAAGATTTGCAGTAATTGGCGGTGGTTTAGCCGGGATGCAAACTTCAATTACCTTGGGTCAAAGAGGGTATTCGGTTGATTTATATGAGAAAGGTTTATTAGGAGGACAATTCAATTTAGCTTTTCTACCACCAAAAAAAGAGAGTTTGAAAGATATAATCAACTACTACAAAAAGGAATTAAAATCAGATATCAATAAACAAATTAATCTAATACAAAAAGAAGCGACTGCAGATTTGATTAAGCTTGGTAATTATGATGGTGTTGTTATGGCGACAGGAGCGATACCAAGTATTCCTCATATAAAAGGATTGAAGGAATACTTCTGGACAGAATTTCTAGAAGAGGATCAATTACCCAAAAATAGTAAAGTGCTTATTATTGGAGGAGGATTGATCGGACTGGAAGTTGCTTCAAAACTTGTGGATGGCAACAATGAAGTTATTGTGATTGAAATGCTTGATGAATTAGCTAGAGGGATGGAAATTATTGAAAAAACTCTGACGATTAAAAAGTTGAAAGCAAAGGATGCAAAACTAATGGTCAATCATAAGGTAGTTGAGATAGATGGAGATAGAGCTTTAATTCAAGGTGATGATGGGGAAAAAGAAATTTTGGGTATTGAACATATTGTAGTCGCTGTGGGCATGAAGAGTTATATACCTTTTTATAATATTAACAAAATACCATTCTATTTTGTAGGTGATGCGAAAAAAGTAGGAAATGCAAAGAACGCAATTCATGGGGCATATAAACTTGCTGTTAGTTTATAAAACATTTAGTTAAATATATTTATTATTACTATTAATAATGCGAAGAATTTTTTTCCCGTTTAATACATCTCTTATATTTAAAAATCTTAATTCCTAAATATTGTTAAATCACTAAAGGACGGTACTTGGTATGACAATAAAATACTTGGTATTATGTAATTATCAATCACTTGCAAAAAAAGATAAAATATGACCCTAAGAATCAAGCTAAAAAATGATGTGTTCCCTTCCAGATACTACATACGTATGATTTCAAATAGAGCAAAGCCTCCCATAGTTATTTTCTTTTTATAATTGAGTTTATTTTTACTAGAATACTGCTCCAAATATCTTTCCCTTACCCAGGTCTTTGCTCGTCTCTTAGTTGCAAAATACCAAATGAGAATACTGAGATTATCCAATGAAAAAAACTTTGCTAGCAGTGAGAAAAAATCATTATTTCCTGTGGGAGTAAGAATAATTATTTTACCATCTTTCTTCAACAAACGCCGGGAATCATCTAAGATTAAATCAACGCTTTTATCATCTAAATGAAAAAGTACATTACAGATAGTGATATAGTCAAAACTATTATTTTCAAAAGGTAAAGAACTGTCTTTTTCTATTTTTACAAGTTTTATGTTTGTGTCATTAATTTTTTTTTTCAGCTTCAATAAGCATATTAGAATCAGTATCGACTCCTACACATTCTATCGATTTTTCTAAAGTAAGTATTTGTATTAATTTAGCTGTACCTGTACCAATATCCAGTAGTCTTCCACTTGTTTTGACTTCCTCTATTACCGGATTCAGGAATGATCTATACCAAGGTGTTTCTTGTATATTTGAAAAGAATTTCGAGAATTTCATATTTTCTATCTATATATTGCGTATATTTAGTTATGATAAAAAAATTAGTCATTCATCTCGATTAGAATTTCCTCGATAGTTTTTGTAGCCAATTCATTTTTTAGTTTTAGCTCTGCATCATTCAATAGTTTCTTAATAGATTTTTGAGCATTATTAGGTCTTTTTCCTTCGGCAAGTATATTAAAAGAAGTTTGAAATAATGGTTTCCCCTTTTCCATAGCATTCAATATTTCCAAAATAGTGATATCCGCCGGGTTTTTCATTAATCTAATTCCTCCAAGTTTTCCTTCTTTTGTCTCTATTATATCTGCAGCATTCAGGTTTTGCAATATTTTTACCAATGTAGGTTTCGGAATACTTAAGTACCTGGAAATATCAGCTGTTGACAGAAACTCAAATTGCTTTTGTCTAATTTTATCCGAAATAAAAATAACAACTAAAATTGCTTTTGTAAATGATAAAGAGTAACTCATACTTTATATTCTATATATTAAGAATGCAAATATAATATTGTTTTTCTAATAACCAAAAATACTAAAGACACTATATAAAGAAAATTGATGAGTTCCCTTGTTAACCCTGTATAGTGCCTGTACGGAAACGGGTAATTTTTTATTTTCAAGATACAATAATATGACTTTTTATCTTTGAAGTAGTTATTTTGAATTATCTTTGTTTTTTTAACAAAATAATCAAATATTATGGCTGGAAAAATATCAAGTATCGTAAAACCCGGTGTTGCCTGGGGCGAAGATTTAAAAAAAATATTTAAAATAGCAAAAGAAAATAATTTTGCATTGCCTGCAGTAAATGCAGTTGGAAATGATTCTATTAATGCTATAATGGAAGCGGCTAAAACAGTCAATTCTCCTGTAATAGTACAGTTTTCAGGAGGTGGAGCTCAGTTCATAGCTGGAAAATCAATCTCCAATGATGGTTATGCAGCATCTATCAAGGGTGCTGTGTCAGGAGCTAAGCATGTACATTGTGTAGCTGAAATGTATGGCATTCCTGTTATTTTGCATACCGATCATGCTGCTAAAAAATTATTACCTTGGATAGATGGTATGCTAGATGCAGGTGAAAAATTCTATAAACTTAACGGTAAACCTCTTTTTAGTTCTCATATGTTGGATCTATCTGAGGAATCATTGGAAGAAAATATCGAAATAAGTAAGAGATATTTGGAAAGAATGAGCAAGATGGGAATGACTCTTGAAATCGAACTTGGAATTACAGGAGGTGAGGAAGATGGAGTGGACAATAGTGATGTTGATGTAAACAGATTATATACACAGCCGGAAGAAGTATCATACGCTTATGAAGAATTGAGCAAAGTATCAGATAATTTTACTATTGCTGCATCCTTTGGAAATGTACATGGAGTTTACAAACCGGGTAATGTAGTGCTTACTCCAAAGATTTTAAGAAATTCTCAAGAGTATATCACAAAGAAATTCAATCTTGACGATGATAAACCTGTCAATTTTGTATTCCACGGAGGAAGCGGTTCTTCAAGAGATGAAATCAGAGAAGCTATTAGTTATGGTGTGATAAAAATGAATATTGATACTGATACTCAATGGGCTTTTTGGGAAGGTGTGATGAATTATTATAAAGAAAATAAAGACTATTTGCAAGGACAAATTGGAAATCCAAAAGGTGATGACTTACCAAATAAAAAATTCTATGATCCTAGAAAATGGTTAAGAGCAGGAGAAACTTCTATGGTCAATAGATTGAAAGTAGCTTTTGAAGACTTAAATTGTTTAAATAGATATTAGAAAATATATCAGGCTGTCTAAAAAGATTGGTTTTTGAAAATCAATTGGAAGACTTTTTAGACAGCCTCGTTTGGATATATTTAACTTATGCTAAATAAATTTTAAAATGACGTTTAAAATTTAAATGAAAATGGGTGCATTTCAAATCAACCCACAACGCGAAAAAATGAAATGCACACATCTAAGTATTATAATTAAAAACCCAATTCCACTTTGGTAGCTAAAACAAAATATTTATGTCAAAAAGTATAAGAGGTCTATTTATGGACTTAGTAGGTCAAACAAGTCCTTTTCCACTGGGTTTGGAAGTGGAGAAAGCCTCAGGAATATATGTACACGGTTCTGATGGTACGAAATACATGGATTTAATAAGTGGGATATCAGTCAGTAACTTGGGACATGGAAACAAAAAAATAATTAAAGCAGTACAAGAGCAAGCAGCAAAGTACATGCATACTATGGTTTACGGAGAGCATATTCAATCTCCTCAAATCGAATTTGCTCGAAAACTTACTAAGTTTTTGCCTGATAGTCTAAATAGTGTTTTTTACACAAATTCGGGTTCAGAAGCTGTCGAAGGAGCGATGAAATTGGCAAAAAGATATACGGGTAGATATGAAATCATAGTTTGTAGAAATGGATATCATGGCAATACTCATGGTGCGCAGAGTTTGATGGACAATGAATATTTATCTCAAGCATACCGGCCGTTTGTACCCGGAATTAAGTTTATTGATTATGATGATATTGATTCTTTGGAATTGATTACCGATAAAACAGCTGGGGTTATAACAGAAACCATCCAAGGGGATATTGGAATCAAGGTAGCAGGAAATGATTTTATGGATGCGCTTAGAGCAAAATGTGACGATACAGGCTCTTTGCTGATTTTTGATGAAATTCAAACAGGTTTTGGAAGAACAGGAAAGCTATTTGCATTTGAACATTATGGAGTAATTCCGGATGTATTATTGATAGCAAAAGCAATGGGAGGAGGTATGCCAACGGGAGCTTTGGTGGCAAACAGAGATGTGATGAAAGTATTTACCAACAATCCTATTCTTGGATTTATCAGTACTTTTAGCGGTCATCCTGTTTCTCTAGCTGCAGCAGTTGCATCCCTTGATGAGTTGATAGATTCCAAGCTAATAGAAAAAGTAAAAGCTAAAGAACAATTGTTTCTCAAACATCTAAAACATCCTGCAATTAAAGAAATCCGAAGCAAAGGATTGTTTTTTGCCATTGATCTTGGGGATGGCGATTTTGTCAATAGGGTGATTGCCGGAGTATTTAAAAAAGGAATATTGATGGATTGGTTTCTCTATAATGAAGAATCTTTTAGACTTGCCCCACCATTGATTATAAGCGAAAAAGAAATTATCATCGCTTGTAAAAAAATTGTAGAAGCAATAGATGAAGAAGGATGAGTGCATAAATGACTCATCCTTTCATTACAGCAAGAGGGCTTAATTCTACGATAATATCTACCAGGTCTTTTTGATTTTCCATTACAATATTAATGTCTTTGTAAGCACTTGGAGCTTCATCCAAATCGCTTGTGTTTCTAATTGAATGGACTATCCCTTTTTTATCAAGTGAATCTATTTCTTCTTTGAGATTCAATTCTCTCTGAGCCTGTTTTCTTCCAAGTTTTCTTCCCGCGCCATGAGAACAAGATTTGAAGCTTTGTTGATTTCCTAATCCTCTAACAATATAAGAATGTGTACCCTGAGAACCGGGTATCATTCCTAACTCGCCTTCATAAGCTCGTGTTGCACCTTTACGATGAACAAGAACATTGTGTCCAAAATGATGTTCCCAAGCAACAAAATTATGAGATTCATTTATCATTTCGCCATGACTAAAGTCGCCTATAACTTCACTAATTCCATTTAGAACTCTTTCTAACATCAAAGTTCTATTTGCAAGTGCAAATTCAACACAATAGTTCATTTCTTTCAGATAATCTTTCGCTTCAGGAGTCTCTATTGGTAAAAATGCTAATTCTATATTTTTAGTAACAGAAGAAAAGTATCTTTCATTTAAAGTATTTGCTACATTATTATAGTGTTTGGCAACATTATATCCAAGGTTTCTACTGCCTGAGTGAATCATTATCCAGATGAACCCATCATCTCCTTTTTGAATTTCAATAAAATGATTTCCTCCGCCAAGAGTGCCTAATTGTTTTAGAGCTTTGACGTATTGTCTTCCTACTATTAATAATTCTTCATGACCTTCAGGAAGTAATGATGCATCTTGTGCCTCTTCATGCCAATTAAAACCAACAGGAATAGTCTTTCTGATTAATCCTAATATTTTTTTGAGATTCTCCTGACTTATAAATTCAATATCGGTCTGTATAGCACACATCCCACATCCAATATCGACTCCAACAGCATTAGGTACTACAACACCTTTTGTTGCTAGTATTGAACCAATAGGCATTCCATACCCTTGGTGGCTATCCGGCATAATAGGTATATGTCTAAATGCAAATGGAAGATTCGCAAGATTTTTTGCTTGCGCAAGTGCTCCCGGTTCCATATCATCAAGCCAAAGTTTGATAGGGATTCTTTCAGTTGATATTACTTGTTTCATTATATTTCTTTTTTAATTTGTTATTTGGAAAATATTTCCTTTAATTGCTCCAAAACTTGTCCTCCTCCAGATACTGTTATTTCGCCTATGTTTTCTGCGATTTTATCCAAATATTCCATTTCTTTAAGCTTATAAAGCATCTCATTATTTTCCATTAATTTTGCAGTATTTAATAGACTTCTAGTAGAAGCTGTTTCCTCTCTTCTCATTATCACATTTGCTTGTGCTTTTTTCTGAGCAATCAAAACTTGGTTCATTATATTCTTCATTTCTCCGGTAAGAATAATATCGCGTATTCCTGAATTAATAATTTTAATGCCTAGTTTTTTAGAGTCAACTTGCAAGTTTTGCAAAATGAATGATGAAATTGAGTCCTTCTTTTCTAATAATTCGTCCAAAGTATATGTGCCTACAAACTCTCGAAGAGCTAACTGGATAAGGATATATAATTGTTTTTCAAAATCTTTTGTTTCAAGTATCGCTTTTTCGGCGTCTTGTATGAGATATTGGATGAAAAAGTTTAACCTTATAGCTGCTTTATCTTTAGTTAAAATCTCTTGACCTGAAATTTCCATTTGCAAATTTCTAAGATCTATTTTCTTTACCTCGATTGTTGACGGATTTACCCAAAAATTGTAAATACCACCTTTTAATTTTCTTTGATATTTATTGTCAACAAATAGTAAGCCTTCTTCATATGATTTTACTTCAAAAGTTCTAATGAAATATTTCATTTGAGGATACTTGAAAAGAGATTTATCAATATCTTCACCTATTTCGATTTTGTTAAGATTTGCAGTTACCATTTTAAAATCTATAAGATCGTTAGTATATAGGTATTCACCTGCCGTCAATAC
>JALVAD010000413.1 GCA_027011385.1 Saprospiraceae bacterium
AAATAATTTGAGATACAATATCTCCAATCTTCCAAGTGGTGTTTACTTTATTAATTTTGCAAATAAAGAAGGAAGCTTCAGTAAGAAATTCGTTAAAGAATAAGTAGATTAGATTATTTTTATATACAAAAAAAGAGGGAGGTATTTTACTTCCCTCTTTTTTTATTTATATTTCATACAATAATTAATTTTTTTTATCGTATTATGATAGTATTACTATTATTATTGAAAGTATATCTAGTTATTATGAGAGATCTAAGTATAAAAATAAAGCTTACTCCGGGACTATATTTAAAAGATCCTGATTCAACAGAATTGGGAAAAAGAATTATTTCTAATAGCATCGTATTGATTAATGAACTTGGGTTTGAAAAATTCACATTCAAAAAACTAAGCAAAAAAATTAATTCTCCTGAGAGTTCTATATATAGATACTTTGAAAACAAACACCTCTTATTGATATATTTGACTAGTTGGTATTGGAGCTGGATTGAATACAGGGTTGTTCTATCCGTTATTAACATTAATAATAATCTTGACAAATTAGATAAAGCAATTGATATACTAACAATGCCGGTAAATGAGGACAAATCTTTTTCATATATAAATGAAGTTATTCTAGATAAAATTATAATAGCTGAATCTGTTAAATCATTCCATACTAAAGAAGTTGATGTTGAAAATAAAAAGGGATGTTTTGAATCATATAAAAAGTTAGTTACTAGATTAGCACAAATGATTTTAGATGTTAACCCTGATTATAAATACCCTCATATGCTTATAACTACAGTCATTGAAGGTGCACATCAACAAAGATATTTTTCAGAACATTTACCAAAATTAACAGATACAATAAAAACTGAAGATACTATTGTGGCATTCTACAAAGAATTGGTTCAAAAAATGATATCATCTAAATGAACATAATAATTGAAAGTATTAAACCGGAATATATAGCTATTATAAGCGCATCCATTGTGATTATAATGAGTTTTATTTTTAATTTTATTTCGATTAAAACCAATATACCTAGTGTTTTACTTTTGATAGGCTTAGGTGTTACAATTCAGGTTGCAATTCCAAGTATTAGAAATAATTCTTTACTTAATAATTCAATTCTAATAATTGGCAAAGTAGGTTTGATATTAATTGTTTTAGAAGCAGCATTAGATTTGAAAATCAAAAAGAACAAAATTGTTTTAATTACTAAATCATTTATTATGGCTTTATTTGGGTTGCTAGCCACATCCTTTATTATAGCTTTTGCAATTCAGTTTTTTTTAGAATCTTCATTTTATAAATCATTTGTATATGCTGTATCTATTTCAATTCTTAGTAGTGCGATTATAATACCTAGTGTAGCCCAACTTAAGGAAAACCAAAAAGAGTTCATGATTTATGAAAGCACGTTTTCAGATATTATTGGCATTATTCTATTTCAATTTTTAGTTTCTCCAGAAGAGTTTTACTCAACATCACATGTTGTTTATAGTGTTACTTCAAAAATTCTTATTACTGTTTTCATAGCGATTGCTTTTGGATATCTCGCCGTTTGGGCTATTCAAAAACTAACAAGTCATGTGAAGTTATTTCTAATAATAGCTGTCCTATTATTAGTATATTCAATAGGCTCAATTTTCCATTTATCATCATTGATTATTATTTTGCTATTTGGCTTAATTCTTGGAAATACAAGTATTTTTTTTAGCGGCATTTTAAAAAATAAAATCAATACGGAAAAAATAAAATTGATATTTAAAGAATTTTATACAATTACGCTTGAATCTGCTTTTGTTTTGCGAACTTTCTTCTTTGTTCTATTTGGAATAACGATATCATTAACTGCTTTTTTAGATTATAATATAGCTATTCAAAGTTTAGTTTTAACAGGAATTATATTTTTAGTTCGGTTTATTATTCTAGCGGTTTTATTAGGAATAAAGAAGACTACCCCACAATTATTT
>JALVAD010000414.1 GCA_027011385.1 Saprospiraceae bacterium
AAATAATTCAGGGGGTTCTTTTTTGATTTTGTACTTTTTATATCCTATTTTATTGGTTATAAGCTTATATTTGCTTTGGTAAAATTTATTTTGGACACTATTGGTTTGGTTTATATATGAGAGAGCAAAACCACGACTGTGGTTTAATATGATTAGCCCCGTATGAAATGCGGGGTAAATGTAAGAGGAGATATGAACGCCGAAGGTGTTCAATTATCAATTATTATGTTGTATGGATATTCAACTCCTCTGGAGTTGTATTTTACTTGTTCGGATACCGCGGGTTTCACCCACGGTTATTCACATTTATCCCCTGTCGGGGAAATTTTATCTTTCTATAAAATCAATGGATAGAACTCACAATGCGAAAAAATGAAATGCACCCCTATCTATTTAGTAGGTGCACTAAAATAGTAGTTTTTTCCCAATATTAAGATGTGTTTCATTTTTTACTCTTTCCCCCTTCTTATATTTAGATACCGTGAAATTATTCAAAGGAGCATAAGATTAACCCCTAACTTCAGTTATGGGGTTAATGTATTAAAACAGACATAAATTTACAAAAGAATTAGTGAAATTGCGGATAGTGATAGCATTTAATTACATTTGGGTTTTAAATACAAATCAGATGCAAAACACAAAAAATGATTCGTGGTTAAAAGCGGCTGTTATAGGGAGTATTTGGGCTTCGTTTGAGATTATATTCGGTACGTTTTTGCATAATCTCAGGATACCTTTTGCAGGAACTTTTTTGACTTTTTTCTCATTGGTTTTGCTTATCGGGTTTTCGTATAAATGGAATGACAGATATTTGTTTCTTAAAGCCGGGATTATTTGCGCATTGATGCGATCTATGATGCCCACGTCTATTATTTTAGGGCCTCTGATTGGTATTTTGGTAGAGGCTGTAATATTTCAATTTTCACTAAAACTATTTGGGAGGACGTATTTGGCATTTGCTGTGGCAGGTGTTTTATCGATGTTTAGTGCGATAATACATAAGATTGTGAGTGTATTGATTATTTACGGTTTTGATATAGTTAAGCTACTCGAAAATATGTATTTTATTTTGTTGAAATCAACGCATATAGATCTACCTGTTAAGCAACTTTTTATTATAGTTTCGGGAATATATGTTCTGTTGGGAATAGCGACTGCCTATATGGGAGTGAAAGTGGGTAGAGAGATTGTTGGTACAAAAAAGAGTTTAACCTCAACAAATATTGACTTCAAAGCGGAGAATGAATACGAATTATTCAATACCAATAATTTTAAATTTAATTCATTGTTGATAATCATTTATTTTATCCTATTAGTCGCGTCATTGGTTGTTTTGGATATGTTTTATTTCGCATATGCGTTGGTATTTATCCTTCCGTTGATGCTATTTTTAGTTTATCGATATGGAAAATCATTGCGCCGGTTATCAAAACCGATATTTTGGATTCAGTTATTGATAATAATACTCATTTCTGTTTTGTTTTGGAACAATAAATACGATGGATTCATAGTAGGGATGAATATGATCACTAGGGCTATCGTAATGGTTTCACTTTTCACTGCTATAAGTGTGGAATTGAAAAATCCGGTTGTAAAAGCTCTTATGTATAAAAAAGGATTTTCGGGGCTATATTCGACCATTGGACTAGCATCATCTGCCGTACCATTTTTAATAGAGAATATAGTGGTCTCACGAAATGCATTTACTAATCCGGTCAAGGTATTAAAAAAGGCTATTGATTTGTCGGATTCATTATTGTGCAGTTTTACCGGACATTTCAATAATACAAATAAAATCACGATTATTTCAGGAGAAACAAGAAGCGGCAAAACCACTTATTTGAAAAATCTTTTGCAAAAACTAAAAAGGGATAATACATCTTTGAAAATAGGGGGTATAATCGCTCACGGTATTGATAAAGACGGTAAAAGATTGGGCTTTGAAATCGAGGATGTGGGAACGGGTAAAAAGATGCTTTTGTCAAATAATATCAAGGAAGACGGCAATTTGCGGGTAGGACGGTTCTATTTTAAGCAATCCGGTTTGAAATTCGGTAGAGATGTTTTGCTTAAAGCAATCGAAGAATCAGATTTGTTGATTATAGATGAAATAGGTCCATTTGAGCTTAGAGGCAAAGGATGGTTTGATATCATTGAGCTGGCTATGCAAAAAGATAATATGGATATGATTTGGGTAGTACGCAAATCATTGCTTACAGATGTATTAATGCTTTGGAGTCATACCAATGTTGAAGTCATTGAGATAAAACAAGCATAACTAGTATTGTATTCCTATATCCATTTTACAAGTGGAAAATCCATCCTGTGAGGTAGCAATTTGTTTTTAGGATATACCCTAAATGTAAAATCGTATATTCCTGCCATAGTTATAGGTATCTCTCTTTTGTATATTGCTGTATTGTCTTTTTCCTGACTCAATTTCAGGTTAAATACAAACATCAAATCTTCGGTGTCATCTTCCTTTTTTCTACCTAGAAGAATTTCTACACCGATATCTTTTGCTTTAAGTTGATTTAGATTCAATTTGAGTTTAACATTAAATTTTTCACCAAGAGCCAATGGCCTTACATTTGAGTCAGGATATTCTGATGCAATAATAGTTATCTCATCCCAATTTTCGATTACTTTCTTCTTCCACTCCAAAATCTCTTTTGCTATTTTGAAATCGTTATTAGCCAAATCTTTAGTTCTTGAAATTTGTTTTTTATAGAATTTATTATTGTAGTCCTCGATCATCCTTTTCATTGTGAAATTGGGAACTATTTCAGCTATATTCTTTTTAATCATAGCTACCCATTTCTCCGGAATATCTTTTTCGTCTCTTGAATAGAATTTCTCTTGAATTTCGTCTTCGATAATATTGTAGATGGTAAGAGCGTCCAATGTGTCTTGGAATTCCTGATTTTCATAAGTTCTCTCTTCTTTCAATGCCCAACCTGCTCCTTCTACATAGCCTTCTGCCCACCATCCGTCAAGTACACTTAGGTTTAATACCCCATTCATAATCGCTTTTTCTCCGCTTGTTCCCGAAGCTTCTAGAGGTCTAGTAGGATTATTTAGCCATACATCGACTCCTTGGACAAGGTATTTTGCTAGTGTAATATCGTAATTTTCCACAAAAAATATTTTACCGATAAATTCAGGTGATTTAGAATACTCTATTACTCTTTTTATCAAATCTTGTCCTGCTTTATCATTGGGATGTGCTTTACCTGCAAAAATCAGTTGAACCGGTCTTTCCGGGTTATTTACCAATTCTCTTAATCTATCAATATTTTTAAATATCAATAATGCTCTTTTGTAAGTAGCAAACCTCCTTGCGAAACCGATAGTAAGAACATCGTCTCTGAGTCCGTCAATTGAATTAAAGATAACTCTTGGAGATTCATTTCTATCCATCATCTCTTTTTTGAGTCTGGAGCGGAGATAAGTTATTAATTTACTCCTATAGAAATTTCGGAGTTCCCATATTTTTTTGTCTTCTATATCATATATTTTATTCCATATGTCTTTGTTAAGTTGATCTTCAATATAATTATTATCCAAAGCTTCTTTATAGAATTGACTCCATTTTGACCCTATCCAAAAAGGTAAGTGAACACCATTTGTTACATAATCGATATGAGACTCTTGTGCGAAATATCCGGGATATAAATTGTCGAACATTTTTTTACTGACCTCACCGTGAATTTTACTGACACCATTCATTTCTTGGGAAAGTTTTGCAGCCAATATGCTCATAGAGAATTTGGAGTATTTGTCTTCAGGGTTTAGTCTTCCAAGCCCCATAAATTCATCCCAAGAGATGTTGAGCTTTTCATTGTAGTTAGGTAAAAAAGCCCTTACTAAATCTTCTGAAAAAGCATCGTGACCGGCGGGAACAGGAGTGTGTGTAGTAAATAAACTGGAAGTTCTAACCATTTCCTTAGCTAGATTGAAGTCCAAATTGTCTTTTTCGATATAATTTCGAAGTCTTTCTATACCTGTCAATGCAGCGTGACCTTCATTAATATGAACCAAGTTAGGCTTTATATCAAGTTTGTCAAGCAATCTTACCCCACATATTCCAAGGAGAATTTCCTGGATTAATCTCATGTTTTGTCCTCCACCATATAGTTGGGAAGTTACTTTTCTATCATCAAATGAATTTTCCTCTATATCTGTATCCAAAAGATATAAAATATTTCTGCCGATATTGATTTTCCATACTTGAGCGAAAAGTACTCTGCCCGGTAGAGAAATACTAACTTTCACTCTATCGCCCTTTGAATCCAAAACAGGAATCACAGGCAAATGTGTAAATCTCTGGGGTGAAAGAGTGGATATTTGATCTCCAAGTAATGTGATTTTTTGAGTAAAATAGCCATTTCTATAGAGCAGACCAACTCCAACCATATTGAAATTGCTATCACTGCTTTCTTTCATGTAATCACCAGCTAAAATCCCCAATCCTCCTGAAAATATTTTTACGGTATCGTGAAGCCCGAATTCCATACTGAAATATGCTATTTTATCGACAGGTTTTTTGACATTCATATATTTCCTGAATGATTTTTCAACAGCATTTAATTTTTTGATAAAACTTTTGTCCGTAGATAGTCTTTTTAGTTCCCGGATATTTAGTTTTTCCAATAATTCTACAGGATTGTATTTTGTTTTTTCCCAAAGATCAATATCTATTTCTTTAAATAGAGCTTCTGCGTCTTTGTTCCATGTCCACCATATATTTTTTGACAATTCCTCTAGAAAAGCTATTTTGTTAGGGAGATTTGGTTTGATAAATATTTTTTTCCATTGGGGTTTGATAGAATCCAATTCTTCAAATTTCACACCTTGCTCTTCAAAGCTTAGAAATTCACCGAAATCGTCTTGTCTTTTTTCTGTTTTTTCGATTGCAATATCATATGCCTTGGTATAATTTTCTATTAGATTTTTCCAAAGGGCAAGTTTGGATAATTCCTTTGCATGAATACAACTCATCATAAATTGAGGTAGCTCCAAGTGGATGAATTTTCCTATTATATTTTTTAATTTGTCAACTACTTCATCATCATTATCATCGGTTCTTTTTATGACAAAAGCTCCCGGATTTTCTTCTGTAATCTTGTCTTTTATCCATACTCCGAATCCTGCCAAAGTAGTAGTGACTGATGGGACATGATAGGCAAGGCTTTCCATTGGAGTATATCCCCATGGCTCATAATACGAGGGGAAAACACTTAGGTGAAATCCCAATAAGAAGTCATAATACTTTAAGTTGAATATGCCATCGTTTCCATCCAGATAGACCGGAGAGAAAATGATCTTCACCTTACTGTCCTTGCTGTTACTCATACCCAATTCCCTCATTGTTCTTATCAATGGGTCATGATTTGGAGCAGATAGTTCGTGGGTAGATATTTCAGGGATAGATTCAAAAGATTCTCCTTCAAGTCTCCTTTTTACTATGTTGTTTACTCCTTTTGTGCCTGCCGGTACTGCGACATAAGCTATGATTTCTTTTGAAAGATTTTCAAGGCTTAGTTTATGTAATGCTTTGATAAATACATCTATTCCTTTGTTTTTAAATTCGTACCTGCCGCTATTAATAATAAAAATCGGGTTTTCTGATAATTTATATCCTAAGACAGCTTCACTTACCTCAATTAATTTGCTTCTTGTCAATTCTTTTTTGATATTGAATTCATTTTGAATAGGAACAAAATTATCTTCAAATCCATTTGGTGTAACTTGGTCAACTTCTTTTTGTAGTAAGTATTTGCATTCATTGGCAGTTATTTCAGATACTGTGGTGAATACATCAGCTTGTTCTGCTGATATTCTTTCCAAGGAATATTTAGCTGTAATATTAAACTTATTTGCTAATGCTTGAGGATTGTATTCACTTAATTTGCTATACAATGGCATATTATTTCCCGCTATTGTTCTTCCCAATATTGTGGCGTGTGTAGTGAAAATAGTACCTATTCCAGGTGTTTTTTCTTTTAAATATAGGATTCCGGATCCTGTCATCCATTCATGAAAATGTGCTAGGACAGTTTCTCTTTGAAGCATATGGTATTTGTAAAACGATTCAATGATCTGCGCTGCTGCATATCCAAACATAACAGGTTCGATATAATCCCACTCACCTTTTAATGAATCCAATTTATACTTTTCCCAAAAATGAGATAATATAGTGTTTTTTTCTTGAAATAAAGATGTGAAGTCAACCAGAATTGCAATTGGTTTACCAACGGTATTCCAGTTACCTATTCTAAACTTTAGTCCATTTTTGCCGGCGTTTATTCTCCATGATTCATAGAGGGTTTTGTCCTCAATGAATTCTTTATATCCTTCATCGTCTTTTGCCAAATCCGGACCTATCATAATCAAATTGTCATATTTCTCCATTAAGCTTTTAGCTTTAGAAGAAATAACCGTGTAGATACCTCCAACTTTATTACATACTTCCCAACTGACTTCAAATAAAGTAACTTTATTCATATTATCTTTTATTATTTTGCTGCAAAGATAGCTAAATAATACTTATGTATAATTTATAAGAAGATATTTTAGTCTGATAATTTTAAATTTGATAAATAAATGATAGATTTAGGGCGCTAAGACTTGATTTTATTTTACATATGTATACTGTATCAAGAAGTTATCGTGTTTATGATTTATTTTTTTTAGAAGTGTCTGGATGATGCAAGAAAGATTGAGGAAATATTGATATAGATATAATTGTATTTATTGAAGTTCTTTATATATTTAGGGCAAAAAAGTAAAAATCGCTTTACTTTTTTATCAAGAAAAAAGTGAAAATAGGTTTATACATACCCCAATAAGTTACTCTATAAAGGAATAGAAAAAATGAGAGAGAAATGCTAAAATTTGCCCAGCATTTTTTCAATTATTATATAAAAATAGAGTTTCAATATCGTTTAACTCATACCATTGTTTTTGCAGGGTTTCCCATCATCAGAATTAAGGCAAATAAGGATAATGTTAGTAATCCTAGCCAACCTTTGTATTTCATTATATATATTGTAAGTTGTAATTCATATACATTAAAGATTATTCTAATATAAAAATAATTGACTGATATGATAT
>JALVAD010000415.1 GCA_027011385.1 Saprospiraceae bacterium
AACAATATCCGAACTATTCAGGTAAAACAATTTAACAAGACAAACCACACCACCGGAACGGATTTTTTACATTCAATAATTGAGAAACACCACACCCGAAACAATAAGCCATTGCCTGAATGGTTGACAGCGTACAATAAAAATGAAACAAAGGTTTCCTGTTTGTTTGGCGAACACCTTTTAAGCAAATACCCATTAAACCCCGTTGCACTGGTTGAAGCACCAAAGACAGCCATTTACGGTACATTGTATTTTGGTTTACCTGAACAACCCCAAAACCTCGTTTGGTTGGCAGTCTATAATAAAAGCAGTTTTTCATTTAGCAAACTAAAAGCATTAAAAGGTAGGGATATTTTTGTATTTCCTGACCTATCAAAAAACGGTAAAACATTCATCGAATGGCAGACTAAAGCCAAAGAGTTTGAAAGCCAATTGCCCGGAACACGGTTTGTTTTTTCAAATTTACTGGAACAGTCAGCACCTGAAACCGATAAACACGAAGGTAACGATCTTGCAGACTTCTTAATAAAACAGGATTGGCGACTATTTAGAAAGCAAAACAAGCCCGAAATCATACCCGTTAAAAACTCAATTCGTGAAAAGTGTGAAAAGTGTGAACCCCTGAAAAAAAAGTTTTTTTCGCACGTTGAAACATTACCCAATATTGAGATAGTCAAACCTGAACCAATTATTAAAGAAAAATCCCAAAATTGGGATAATGATATTAAAGAACTTGAAAACTACTTTGCAGGGATTGAACTACCAACCCAACCCGTAAAGCTGAACAAGTGCAGCACAATAACAGACTGTTCCTTATTCATTGAAAGCCACTTTGCCACCGTAAAAGCAAACAACGGCAATAGAACATATCTGCCATACCTCAAAAGTTTACAGGAATTAAAACAATTATTAATCATAAATTCAAATTGATATGAAAGCAAAAGAAGTCCAGGCACTTGAAAGCTATTTTAAGACCGAAAACGAACATTGGAACGGTTACGCCTTTGAAATGATTTGTGAAGTATTGCAAAAAGGAAATTTTGAAAACCCTGAAACACCTTTAAAGCTATTCAGCCAGTCTATTGACATTTTCACAAAACACATTGAAACACCTTTAAAAGCCGTACAGTTATTTGAAGCTGAAACGGACAAACAGAAAATTGATACCGTCCAAAAGCTATTTGTATTTGAATGGGTTTTGAAGTATGTAAAGTATTCAGAATTTGAAAAGGTAGATACAGACGAAATAAAAGACCTTTTGAAAAGCCAAACAGAACGCCTTAAAGTTGAGGTAAACAAACTGCCTGAATACAATAAACCTTTGGTTGGCAGTATTAGAGATACCCTAAAAGAGTTAATGCAAAAGGAACTTGAACAGTTACCCGAAACACTCAAAGACCTTGAACCAATACAGCGTTTAAACGTCCTTTGCAAGTTAATACCTTATGTTTTACCAAAGGTTGAAGCGGTACATTCTGAAAAGGGCGAACCCGAAACAGAAAACAAAACCACACTTTCAGGTTATCAATGGTAAGTAATGTTCTTTAATTATTTAGGTTTCATTTCTCAAAAATAAATTCAAATGCCAAAGCCCTATACATTCCCAACCCTATACAATGAAGCGTTGCAAATAAGTATTTCAAAGCTAAAAGAATGGGAGTACCTCAACCCTGAACAGATTAAAAGCGGTACACTAACTTGGAGTAGTAACGGAAACCAAACAGGCAGTATTTCAATACAGGTAAACACCCACAACGAACAACCATACATTGAACTGGATTATAAATACAATGATGAACCCCGAAACTATAAAGTAAGGTTGGTTTCTATGCCGTCCAATTTAGGCAAGGGGCATATTTGGTATTTCATTTGCCCACAAACAAAGAAGCGTTGCCGTAAATTGTATTCAATAGGCGGTTATTTTTTCCACCGTGAAGCATTCAACGGCTGTATGTATG
>JALVAD010000416.1 GCA_027011385.1 Saprospiraceae bacterium
GTCCCCGGAAAAAACATATTGAATGCTAAGCCGAGTTTCATTCTATCAATGATATTTTCTGTCGTCTTATCTCCATTGAAATATTGTGATAACTCGTAGCCCAGTCTTTCTTCATCGTGACTTTCAGGATAGCTAATCCAGTTGGCAAAGGTAAAATTTATTTCGGGTGAATTAAATACCCCTGAACTATATATATTGGGGTCATCAGCATCATATCCCAATACAAAATTTTTCATTTGATTATGATGATTGGCACCACTCCAATGTAATATACCGTAATCACCGAGAACTTTATTCTCATCTGCATTGGCGAGATGCTCAAAAATTGCCACAGACCCCGGTTTGTTTTGCCACATCTTATCTACCATTCTTTCCAAAAGATCAATTCTTTTTTGGTTGTAATTTCCTGCCCAAGGGTCGCCGGGATCAGGATCGGATTGTCCAAAACCTTTGGTGAAATCAAATCTAAAGCCATCAAAATTATATTCAGTCATCCAAAAATTTAAGATACTATCGACCATATTTTGGGTGTGGTTACTTTCGTGATTCCAATCTGCTCCCCAATGTCCCGCAGGATCGTAAATCATCTTATGATCAGGATTAAACCAGGGATTGTCATTTGCAGGTTTATTGTCTGTATTATTCCAATACATTTTGGCCATAACATTGGAGTAAAAAGCGTGGTTGAGTACAAGATCATTGAAAACCTGAATCTTTCTTTTATGGCACTCATCTATAAATTTTTTCAAGTCATTTGGAGTTCCATAAGCTTTGTCAGGAGCGAAGTAATAATTTGGGTTATAACCCCAACTGGAATTACCTTCAAACTCTGAAACAGGCATTACATGGATTGCATTTATTCCAAGTCCTTTGATATAATCAAGCTTTTGTATAGCTGCAAGATAAGTGCCTTCAGGGGTAAAATCCCTGAAATGTAGTTCATAAATATTGAGTTTGTTTGTAGTAGGCTTGCTGAATGAGGGAGCTGTCCAAGTATAAGTAGATTGACCTGTTTGCAAAACGGAAGCCCTGCCCAGTGCTTCATCAGGATATAAAATGAGATTTGGATAAATAGAAGCAGATATAAATTCATCATCAGAATCCGATATCTTATTGCAATATGGGTCTGCTACTTGTAAACCTCCATTTATGCGATATTGGAAAATGTATTCCTGTCCGGGGGTTAAACCGGTAAGTTCAATCCACCAATAATCACCATGATCATCATCACCATCTGCATCATTAGTCCCGTCCCATCCATCCCTATCTCTATTCATAAGAAATGCATTGCTCAAAGTCCAATTATTGAAATCTCCAAGTACATAAATCGCTTCTTTTGGAGTCGTTGTATTTGAACCCGACACCGAGCCAGTTCCTTCTTTATATACGGTATATACAGGAGCATGCAATACCAAAGTAGCCTTAGTAGGATCATTTGCGTGATAATTGATTCCCAATTTTGTCCATGTAGGTCTTGGGGTATCTCCTATAATATTGTGTGCAATTACCTTAAAAGTCTTGTATTTTGTTGTTGAACTAAAGTTTACTTCTAATTTATATTTTCTAAGAGCAGTATCAGTATGTGTTAGAGACTTCGTGAAACTACTACCTCCGCTTTGAGTATGAATAGTACTTAAAACCTGATTGGTATTAGGATCGATTTCATAGAGAGTCCAAGTATTGGCTGTGGTATTGGCAGTAGAGTTTACATCAAATGCAGTATTCACCTCAGCCAAATACGGATCGAATTCAGGAGAATCAATGGTGAAATAGTCTTCCGGATCAACATCATTGTGAAAATTATTTCCAAGATTATCTTCTTTTATACTACCGTCAGCACTTCTAAACAAAAAATTCAGTCCGTAAACATCATCCTCGGGACTTACATTATAAAAGCTGTTGATATTGTTAATTACAAACTGCCAATCATTATTGCCCAAAGAGGTCATTTCACCAATGCCATCATCTTCTCCCCAATTACCAACAGAATAATCAAAATTATTTACAGAATTTTCCGTGACGGAAACCCCCGAATGAAAATAAACTTTTGTTGCATTTTCCAAGGCTGTTCCCGTAGCGTGAAATGAGACTGTTATTTGTTCCAATGCAGTTGGGTAAGTAGGACTAACTTCTACTACCGGAAGCCCAAAAGATATATTTGTAACAAAATTGTCCAAAACCGTATGGCTTGAACTGTGATCCCAACTTGTGGAATTTTGGTCGTCTGGAGCAGCATCAAAAGTTCCGTGTTCGATATGATTTCCGGTTATATAAAATTGTATATCGCCGAAAGAAGGATTTCCCCAATCGGATTTAGGTATGCGGCACTCAACCCAACCGTTTTGATCAGTTCCTGAAATATTTTCTCTATATTCACTTGAATCTATTTCAGTTGATAATCCATCCCAAGATGAGCCATTCCACGAATGATACTCAGCATAAGAATCAAAATGTCCTCTAAGAATAAAATCAGGATGATGACCGTAGTCTATACTTCTTGACCAAGACTCTGTACTTCCTCCACCGGATTTAGTATTTATAAGAAAAGCCCAATTCATCCAATCGGAAGCAGTTATTTCAGCTCCAAAATACAAATAATATCCACTTTCGGTAAAATAAAGCTTTTTTGCATTGGCATGCGCAAAGCCTTCTGTATAATCTGCAGTTGCTATCGGAGTACCCCAAACGGCTTCTCCGTCAAAAACACCGTCCATTATTGGTTGTGAAAAGCCGGTATAGGACAAAAATATACTTAGAATTATAATTAATAATACTATATTGGAATTATTTTTTTTCATATTCTTATCCAAATTGTGATGAGTTTTTGGTTTAGTCAGTGAGACCTTATAATTTACTTCTTGTTACAAATCTACGTTTTTTTTTGGAATTTTACAGCTTTACGTTAACTTTACCGGATATCTCAACATATTAATCTTATGAATAAAATAAAATTTAGCATAATATTATTACTTGCTTTTTTCCTTTTATCTTGTAAAACTTCTCAAGAAAAATCGGTAAAAATCGACAATTCTGCAAAGCTTGAAAATGCATTGCTTTGGAAAATAGAGGGGAATGGCTTAACTGAACCATCTTATTTATTTGGGACTATTCATTTGATAAAAAGCGATAAATTCTTTCTTCCTAAAGGTTTTCAAAATGCATTTAATAAATCGGAATATGTGATTTTTGAAATTGATGTAGACAAAATGAATGATGTTTCCGAGCAAATGAAGCTTTTGCCCAAGATTATGATGAAAGGAGATACTTCTTTGAAGGATTTAATTACCGTTGAAGAATACAAACAAGTGAAGGATTATTTCCGCGAAAAACACCTACCACTATTCCTCTTTGAAAAAGTAAAACCTATGTTTTTAACGATGTTTACCGATGGAGATTTCAATCCGATGTCGATGAAAGACGGTGTGTATTTGTCTTATGAAATTGAAATTTCTAAAATGGTAAAAGAGAAACATAAAAAGACAGGAGGGCTTGAAACTATAGAAATTCAGGTTGGCGTTTTGGACTCTATCCCATACAAATATCAAGCGGAAATGCTTATGCAAAGTATTAATTCTGACCGTGATTCAAGCGCAATGGATAATATGTACGATTTATATCTCAGCCAAAATATTTCTGCTCTCCATCAATCTATAGAGTCCGATGATTTGTCTAAATATGAAAAGATACTTTTGAACAATAGAAATAATACTTGGATTCCACGAATGACCGAATATATGCGTAAAGATCCAAGCTTATTCGCAGTTGGAGCAGGACATTTGGGTGGGAAACAAGGAGTGATTAATTTATTGCGAAAAGCCGGATATAAGCTAATTCCGGTACTTAAATAGTGTTCACACAAAAAATAAAAATTCTTCAAGCAGTAGCATTTATCAATAAATGTAGTTACTTTTGCATTTCATTTTTAATAAATAAATAATTATGATTAATATTAAATTTCCGGATGGAGCTGTAAAGCAATTTGAAAAAGGAGTTAACGCGATAGATATTGCAATGAGTATTAGTGAAGGTCTGGCTAGAAATGTATTGGCAGCCGGAGTAAATGGCAAGGTACAAGATGCTACAATGCCTATCCATGAAGATGCGGATTTAGTACTTTACACTTGGAGAGACAAAGAAGGTAAAGCCGCTTATTGGCACTCATCAGCACATCTGATGGCTGAAGCTCTTGAAGCGCTTTATCCCGGGATTAAATTTGGTATCGGTCCTGATATTGAAAATGGATTTTATTATGATGTAGATTTTGGTGACTATGAATTTACAAAAGCAGACTTGAAAAAAGTTGAGCAACAAATGATGCAATTTGCCAAAAAGAAACAAACTTTCGATAGAAAAGAAGTTTCAAAACAAGAAGCTCTTGATTATTTCACAAAAAAAGGAGATGAATATAAAATAGAGTTGATTCAAGACCTTGAAGATGGACAAATCACCTTCTATCAAACAGGTGAATTTACAGACCTTTGTCGTGGCCCCCATATTCCTCAGACCAAAGCTATTAAAGCTGTAAAATTGCTGAATATTGCAGGAGCTTACTGGCGTGGAGATGAGAATAGAAAAATGATGACTCGTATCTATGGAATTACTTTTCCTCAAAAGAAGGAACTCAAAGAATACTTGGATATGCTTGAAGAAGCAAAAAAACGTGATCATAGAAAACTGGGAGCTGAACTCGAACTATTTATGTTTTCTGAAAAAGTGGGTGCTGGACTTCCGATATGGCTTCCAAAAGGAACTTCATTGAGAAAGAGACTGGAAGAATTTCTTATCAAAGAACAAGAAGATGCAGGATACCAACAAGTGATTACTCCGCATCTGGGAAAAAAAGAATTATATGTGACATCCGGGCATTATGCTAAATACGGTGCGGATAGCTTTCAGCCAATACATACTCCAAGAGAAGGAGAAGAGTTTTTGTTAAAACCAATGAACTGCCCTCATCACTGTGAGATATTCAACAACAAACCTCATTCTTATAAAGAATTACCGATTAGAATTGCAGAATTCGGTACTGTTTACAGATATGAACAAAGTGGAGAATTGCACGGTCTGACAAGGGTAAGAGGATTTACTCAAGATGATGCACATATTTTTTGCACTCCAGATCAATTAAAAGATGAATTTTTGGCTGTTTTGGCACTGACTCAAAAAGTGATTAATAAACTTGGCTTTGAGAATTATACTGCTCAAATTTCCTTGAGAGACCCTGAAAATAAAGAAAAATATATAGGTAGTGATGAGAATTGGGAAAAAGCAGAAAGGGCTATTATTGAAGCTACTCAAGAAATAGGACTTGAGACTACTACCGAATTGGGGGAAGCGGCTTTCTACGGTCCAAAACTCGACTTTATGATTAAAGATGCCTTGGGAAGATCTTGGCAATTGGGTACAATACAGGTGGATTATAATTTGCCCGAACGATTCGAATTGGAATATATAGGAGCTGACAATCAAAAGCACAGACCTGTAATGATACATAGGGCGCCTTTTGGTTCAATGGAAAGATTTGTAGGGGTATTGATTGAACATACCGAAGGTAAATTTCCCCTTTGGCTTACTCCCGAACAATTTAGAATTTTACCTGTAAGCGATCAATATATCGAACATTCAAATAAACTCTTGGCTGAATTTAAGTCCAAAGGATTAAGAGGTGGAATCGATAGTAGAACAGAATCTGTAGGGCGAAAAATAAGGGATACAGAATTGGCAAAAATACCTTATATGCTTATCATTGGAGAAAAAGAAGTAGATTCAGGTTTGGTTTCTGTGCGCAAACAAGGAGAAGGAGATATTGGAAATATGACAACCGACGAATTTGCTAAATTTATAAATGACCAATTGTGATAATCTAACTCAAATCAATATGAATTTGATAATTTCCGGACTGCAATACGACATTACTTGGGAAAATAAGCAAGCTAATTTAAAAAAAATAAATCTTTTGCTGAATAATGTTTCCCCGGCAACGGAAGTAGTATTATTACCCGAAATGTTTACTACCGGATTTAGTATGAATACCCTTGAATTGGCGGAATCTATGTCAGGTAATTCTGTCAATTGGATGAAAGATACAGCGAAAAAAATCGATAAAGTCGTAGCAGGAAGCATTATCATCAAGGAAGAAAATAAGTATCGTAATAGATTTTTATGGATTGAACCCGATGGCAATATTCAGTTTTACGACAAAAGACATTCATTTGGACTTGGCGACGAGGATAAGCACTTCACAAATGGCAATATCCAAAAAATAATTAAATACAAAGGATGGAAGATATTTCCCATTATTTGTTATGATTTGCGGTTTCCTGAATGGATAAAAAATCGATTTGAATACGATTTGATTATCAATGTTGCAAATTGGCCTAGTGTCAGAGCTACTCATTGGAGCAGTTTTTTGAAAGCAAGAGCCATTGAAAATCAATCATATATTTTTGGTCTAAATAGAATCGGTATTGATGCCAAAAACAGACATTATTCAGGTGATTCGGAGGTTGTAGATTATAATGGAGATACAATAAGTTATCTTGGAGAAGAGGAAGGAATCATTTCTTCAAATTTATCCAAAGATAAATTGTATTCATTCAGAAAAAAATACCCTTTTCTAAAAGACCAAGATAAATTCAATATAGAAATATAGGTAAGTATTCTATCTAACAAAACCAATAAGTTACTGGTATCCCGCCAAGTCCGCAAAGGTCGCACGGAGTCTCGCAAAGTAGGTTTTATTGAAAGTATTGTCTCAACTTAAAAGTAAGCGTACTGTAAACTACCTCTTGTAGAGACTGGAGTTAAGACATATCTTTGCATCACAGAAAAGAAAAAGATATGTTTACATTAGGAGAAAACCACAAATATTATTATTACATAGGCATTACAGATATGCGCAAAAGCTTCAATAGTTTAAGTGGCTTGGTATTAGATCATATACAATCAATTCCATCAGAAAACAGAGTATATTTATTTGTAAACAGACGTAGAGATAAGATAAAAATATTGCAATGGCAGGCAAGTGGATATTTGTTATATTATAAACGATTGGAACAGGGCACATTCAAATTTCCACATTATGAAATAGAG
>JALVAD010000417.1 GCA_027011385.1 Saprospiraceae bacterium
TACCGGATTTTTCTTTTCAAAAATCACATCTTGTTTTCTACTAAAATCCAATAATTGATGAACAACATTTTCAATTCTAAGAGTAGCCTCTTTTATCATGTTTAGATATTCAATATTTTGATCAAGGTTGGAAGGGTTTTTTAGAATCCTGTTGATTCCATTTTGAATTCCTGACAAAGGATTGTTAATTTCGTGCCCGATTCCCGATGTAAGTGTTCCGATTGATGCCAATTTTTCAGTTTGTACAAAAGCATTTCTTGTCTTTTTCATTTTGATGACATTATTTTTTAATCTATTCATCATCAAATTAAACTTAGACACCAGTACATCCAATTCATCTTCAAAATAGAAATTGAATATTTTTTTGTATCTAGGGGGATTTATTTTAAAATCTTCTTTCTCAATGGTATCTAAATTAACATTTTGAGCTTTTTTGCTTATCTCTTTAATCGGTGCTGTTATCAAATATGAGAAGAAAAATGCTCCTATCAATCCTATAAATAAAAAAAGGAATATCATCAACAGCAAAGTTCTGGTTGAATCGTTTAGCTCTTTTCGTATATCCTGTTCTACAATACCCAATCTGACACTACCTACATCTCCGTGAAGAATGGGATATGCGATATCGCGAATCACCTCAAATTTATAGTTTTTCGTTTCCAGTACTTTGATATTGTATTTGCCATTAATGATTTTATTAGCATTTATTAGACTTTTTGGAACTTTTAGATTATTGGTTTTAGCAATTATTTTTCCGGTTCCGTCTTGAATAAAAATATAGGCTATACTGGGATCACTTTTTTTTGTATTTTCCAAAACGGAATAAATATTGACTATATTATCATAAACCAATGGGCTAAAAACCTTATCCGCAACAACCGAAGATAAAACTATACATCTCTTGTCAATCTCCTTTTCAAAAGAACGATAAACAGAACTCCAAAGCAAGAATATATTGATCGATCCAAATATAAGAACAATCAATACCGCGATTGATGAAAACTTCCAAAATAATGGAAAATTAATGGTTTTTGCCTTCAACATATTCCTTTAGTTTCCGGACATTATTGTATATAGAATCTTGCATTACAGAAAACTTTTCAATTTTTAGTTTTTTGAGAATATCTCTGCCAATACTATCTTGATTAATCTGCAAAAATAATTGTTGGTATTTTTTGTATACTTCTTTATCTAAACTTTTAGGAGTAACAACTGGTGGCATACCAAACCACTCAGATTTTTGTATTATTTTTATATTTTTAATGCTTTCAGGGTGAGTTCTTTCGATAAAATCATAAATCAATCCATGAACTGATGCACCGTCTATAACCCCTTTATTGACCATATGAATAGATATGTCATGTCCATAAGTATAAACCGTTTTAGAAAAAAACAAATTTTTATTTGTCTCTAATTCTTTTAGCAATTTTTTAGGATAAAAATAACCGGTATTAGATAATGGATCTGTAAAAGCAAAACTAAAATCCTTTAAATCTTCAAATTTTTCTATCTTCAAATTCTTATTCGAGATTATATATGCCTGATAATATGTTTTGTCATTTATTACAGGTGCTACAAGCAAATCTACATCTCTTTTTTGGGACAATCCAACATAAGCCCCCGAGCAAATAAATGCAAAGTCAACCTCTCCATTTTTTAATAATTCATTGACCTCATCATAAGTTTTTTTCTGCTTGATTAATATTGTTTTACCGATTTTATCCGCAAGATATTTAATCAATTGGCTATAATATGTAAATGTTTCTCTAGGAGAGGTCATTGATGCTATTGCTATATAGATTGGGCGATTGTCTTTATTCTTATTGTCCGTATCTATTATGGCTTTTTCATTAAAATCAATAATAGTTTTTTCGCTTTTTTGATTATTGCAAGATACAAAAAATATAAAAAGCATTAAAAGATAATTCAACCATTTCATAATAAATACGTTTTAAGCAAAACTAATATCAATCAATAGAACTATCAAGCATTTCAAACAATATAATACCTTTTTGTCGTCATTGCAAAATTGTTAATAAAGACTTTTAATCTTTGCTCCTCCTGGAAAACTAACGGGAAGCCAAATACTTACCAAGTCTATTTAGATTTTTTATAAATTGTGACACAAGTATTATCTCTATCTAAATTTACACTTACATTATACCTAATTGCGTATATCACCCCTTTTGCCACTAAAATGAATAAAGTCAATTAACAACAACCTAAGGATATCTGCTAATAACTTTAGATAAAAAAACCAGTAGGACTTCTCCATTTATATCTTTTATTATAAAGAGAAATAAGCTATCCCCGATAGGGGATAAATGTGAATAGCCGTAGGTGAAACCTGCGGCAAATCATTCGAGAGAGAGACAACTCCGAATGGAGTTGAATGATAAAATATCGTGACAAAATTTTCTTATGAAAAAATAAGTTAATACGAAAAAATGAAATGCACCTTATCCAAGGGGAACAGGGAGCATTTTATTTTTTCGCATTAAAGTTTAATTTTCTTGATTTTCGGCACATCTACCCCCTCATCCATCCTGCAAAAGCTCTGCTTTTCCCCTTATAATTTTTCTCCACTTTGTCATGAAAAATGATAGGTGGAGGTAGCAATCCACGACTCATCTTAAAGGAAAATGTGGGTAGCGGTTCTCCCGGTTTCGAAATAGAATGGAGAAACAGGGAGTTAGAGGGCGGTGAGGCAAAAAAGCGAAAAAATGAAATGCACCCCTTGGATATTTACAAAATTTTCATATATTTGTAGGGTGGATATCAATATTCAATGATGAAAATGATAAATCATAGATGTCCTACTAAATAGTGCCTCAATTAAAACACTTCAAATTTGAAATTGATTCTTATCTACTAAATATTTTATCTTAAAATTAATAACTAGGATTATGAAAACTAAAAACATTGCTTTATTATTTGTTACTATATTTGCTTTAGCATTAATATCTTCATGTAGTATGATTTCGACTGATTGTGTTAAAGGGAAGGGAACAATCACCACTTCAGAGTTATCAATAGGAAATTTTACGGGTATTGATCTGGCTATTGCCAATGATGTCACTATTTCCCAAGGAGCTGTACAAAAGGTTGAGGTAACGGGTCATCCGAATATTATCGATAAAATTAAAACAAATGTTTCAGATAATGTTTGGAGGATTGATTTTAAATCAGGATGTTATAAAGATTATAAACTATCGGTCAATATTACTATGCCGGTTTTGAATTATGTAGGACTGAGTGGAACAGGTGATGTGACGGTTAATGATTTTACAGAGCAAAGTAAATTAGCATTAGATCTAAGTGGAACAGGTGATATCATATTGAATAATTTTGAAGGTATTGACAATCTGTCTATTCTGTTAAGTGGAACAGGAGATATTAAAGCGAATAAAGATATTTCAACATTAAAAACACTTAATTGTGGGATTAGCGGAACAGGCGACTATATAGGATTCAATATATCATGTGAAAATAGTACTGTTAATTCATCAGGAACAGGGGATTGCCAATTGACTGTTTCAAAAACACTAACTGCTAAAATCAGTGGAACAGGAAACATATATTATAAAGATCAACCGACTATTAATAAAAATATAAGTGGTACAGGTTCGATAATTAATAAGAATTAAGCTGGTATTGCGAAAAATAATTTTGTGATAAATACTAAAAACATATGTGCTTTGAGTATATTTGTAGAAATATACTTAGTCGATGCTGTTTCAAATCATTAAAAAAATACTTTTGGTATTTCCGGTAATCTTTTTGCTGGCAATACTTATATTCTTTTTGAGTGATATCGCGCCCGGGGATAAAGTGGAGGATTATTTGGATCTAAATGGTGTGACGATTAGGGCAGATGAGCAATTACAAAAACAAGATTACATCGCTGTCGCTAAATCTCTTGATCTTGATTTACCTTCTTTCTATTTCAGTGTAACACCAAGAGTATATCCCGATACATTGTATAAACTCAATCTCTATCCGACCGGTAAACTAAAACAATCTTTATTTAAAAAATATTTGTCGATGGGTAAAATTGACTCATTGTTTTTCAATTTGGAGAGTCTGCTGGGTTCGATAGCTATGCTCAATGATTCTTTGAGGAGAAAAGAGCCCTATCCAGCACTAAAAACCGCTGTATTAACTTTGCGAAACAGTAATTCTCAGGAAGAGTTCAAACAGAGTTTTGATAAATTGAAAAGTTTAAAAGAATCAATAAAGGCAGATTTGCCTGGGAAAACATCAGAGTTATACGAGCGTATTATCAGCTCTTATTCCTTGTTGGAATCAAGTAGACCTTCATTGTCGGGATTGCTCCCGAAAGTATCCTTTTACGGTACAAAAAACAGATTTCACAGATGGTTTGGTAAAGTCTTGCGATTGGATTTTGGTACTTCAATTGTTGATGGGCGAAAGGTTTTTTCAAAGATACTAAAATCCCTAAAATGGACTTTATTATATATTTTGATAGCATACATCTTGACTTTTGCTTTAGCGATTCCGCTTGGTATTTACACTGCCGCCAATGCTAAGAAAAAGTTTTCCAAATTATTGAATCTTATTTTCGTAGCATTTCATTCTATGCCTTTGTTTTGGCTTGCGACACTAGCAGTTTTACTGTTCACAACCTCCGAAGTATCTAGCGCACTGAATATCTTTCCTTCTATTGGTATTGGTGAAATAGATTCCGATATGGGTTTATCCCGGCAATTGAGCATAGCAGCACCGCATCTAATACTTCCGTCTTTAGTAGTTGCGATACACTCAGGAGCATATCTGGGTACGCTAATACGTAGGAATATGCTTGATGAAATGCGAAAAAAATACTTTTTAGCTTTGCTATCGAGAGGAATACCAAGGAAAAAAGTGATAATGAAACATATTTTTCCAAATTCTATACTGCCTCTTATCACCTTATTGGTAGTTAGTCTCCCTGCATCATTGGCTGGTAGTGTTATTACAGAGGTCATTTTCAATATCCCTGGAATGGGACGTTTGCTTTATGATTCTATTTTGCATTATGACTGGAATATTGTTTTTGCAATAGTTTTACTCATAGGTTTTGCTACTTATATAGCATATATATTTGGAGATGTATTGTATAGATATTTCAATCCTAAAATACGACTTGGACAATGAATAGAATAGCCTACATATCGCTTATATTGTTTGTGTTGACAGGGCTTTTTGCTGATTTTATTGCCAATGACCAACCGATAATATGCAAGGACAATACCGGATACCATTATCCTATACTTTCCAATAATTTCAATCGAGGTAAAGATTGTAAAGTTGTGCTAAATCCTATCATCAGATACTCAGCCAATAGTATTGATAAACTAAATGCAGGAGCGATATCTCCATTCGGCTATCAAAAATTGAAGACTAATCAACAAAGGCATTTTCTCGGTACAGACCATTTGGGCAGAGATGTATTGGCAGGACTTGTACACGGAACAAAAATAGCCTTGAAAATCGGTACGTTTTCGATGTTTTTGGCATTTATTTTTGGCTTGTTGATGAGTCTTTATCCGAGTTATTACGGAGATACAGGCTATAGAACAAAGATATCTTCTCTTGCGCTTATACTTTTATCTGTATTTATATTTATATATTTTATTTTTTACAGAGAATCGATTTTTTCTGTTTTGAAACAAAATGATTTTTCAGTTTTATTGGTTGTATTGGGATTAATTATTTTCTTAGAAATATTTTGGGTATTGCTCTTAAAAATACCTTTGTTAAGAAAACCGGTTTCATTGCCATTGGACAGTTTTTTTACTACAATCATCAAATTATTCCAATCTCTTCCCGGTACTTTTGTTGTATTGGTAATGATAAGTTTATTCAAAAAGCCATCGATGTACAATATAATCATAGTCATTGCTTTTTTGAAATGGCCAATCATAGCTAGATATATCCGAGCTGAAATGCTCAAGATAAAACAAGAACGGTTTATAGAGGCATCAAAAGCGTTGGGACTGTCTGATAATATTATTATTTGGAGACATGCATTGCCACATGTCTTGACAGCAGTGATTGTGGCATTGTCATTTGGTTTTGCCGGTACCATATTATTGGAATCGACATTGTCATTTTTAGGCATTGGATTACCAGTTGATCATGTGAGCTGGGGAAGTATATTGAGTGAAGCGAGAGCTGATTTTTCGGCTTGGTGGTTGGCGATTTTTCCCGGATTTGCCATTTTCTTGACGATATTGTTATTTAATTATATCGGAAATAATATTTCGAAAAAGACCGTAAAATAGAGATAGATGTTGTGTAATTTCTTGCTTAAAAAAACTATGTACGATGGTGACAAATTATAAATTTCTTTAGATGTTTTACTAATAATAATATCTTGCAGTCAATGAGTGAACTAAATGCTTTTACATTTATATTGGTGTAAGAAATCACCAAAGAATAAATAATTAAATAATTAATAAAATATTATGAAGTACTCAGCATCTACACCTGAAGAGTATATTGCACAAATTCCAAATGAGCGAAAAGAAGTGATGCAAAAACTTAGGAGCGTATTATTAAATAACCAACCGAAAGGATTTGTAGAAGGAATATCTTTTGGAATGATTGGTTATTATGTGCCCCATTCTATTTACCCAAGTGGTTATCATTGTACTCCAGAATTGCCATTGCCATTTATGAATATTGCCTCACAAAAAAACTCAATAAACATATATCATAGCGGCATTTATGCTGATAAAAATTTGTACGAATGGTTTGTTTCTGAATATCAGAAATATTCCAAACGTAAATTGGATATGGGGAAAAGTTGTATTCGATTTAAAAAAAATGACGAAATACCTTTTGATTTAATTGGAGAATTATGCAAGAAAATGACTGTTGAAGAATGGATTAATTTATATGAAAAGAATATAAAGAAATAATGCTAATAATAATCAATATGACATCGTAAATTTATTGTCTAGATAGATAGTAAAGGCACACTACAGATAGCTTTTTGCTTTAAAGAACCTTTTTTGACTAATATTTAATATATTTTTTGTAATTTTACGAACTGACATTCGCAATCACAAGAACAAATAG
>JALVAD010000418.1 GCA_027011385.1 Saprospiraceae bacterium
GTTTTATTTTTTGAAGACTTTATCAATATTTTTTTCATGTATTTTATTAATAATAGCTATATTGCAAATAAATAAATCTTGTTTATTATGTTGAATAGAAATGATTTTAGATTGGCTTTAGTTTTCTTTTTTATTTTTATATCTTTTTTTGAAGCTGAAAGTGTTGTTGCCCAAGGTTTTGGTAGAAATAAACCACGGTATAGGAATTTTAAATTCAAAATTAAAGAGACTCCTCATTTTGATTTGTATTATTATATGAATAATAAGGAAAAAATAAATAGGGAAGGACAGTTTGCAGAGTTGTGGCACAAGCTACATCAAGCTATATTTATGGATACATTCTTGGAAAAAAATCCTATACTTCTTTATAATAATCATGCAGATTTTCAGCAAACTAATGCTATAGGTGGCTCTATAGGAGTAGGTACAGGCGGTGTTACAGAGGCGTTTAAAAATCGTGTTGTGATTCCGGTATCATTTATCAATCAACAAGATTTTCATGTGATAGGGCATGAATTGGTTCATGCATTTCAATATAATGCCATTATAAATGGAGATTCTACTTCTTTGCGTTCTTTGCAGAATATACCGCTTTGGATGGTCGAAGGAATGGCAGAGTATTTGTCCAAAGGTAGATATGATACTTATACTTCTATGTGGATGAGAGATGCAGTATTGAATGATGATATACCTGATATTAGGCATTTGAGTGATCCTAGGTACTTTCCATATAGATATGGTCAAGCTTTTTGGTCGTTTATTGCTGGAACTTATGGAGATGAAGCGATTAAACCGTTTTTTATAAATACAGCTCTTTTGGGCTTGGAGACAGCTATTGACTCTACTTTTAATACGGGATATAAGGAATTAAGTAAGACTTGGGTGAATTCACTTAAGGATTATTATTCTAATTTTTTGAAGTATTCCAAAGAAAAAACAATAGGGAAAAAAGTTGTATCCAGTAAAAATGCCGGAAAAATGAATGTTTCTCCTGCTATTAGTCCCAATGGTAAATACATGATTTTTATTTCTGAAAAAGATGTTTTTACTACAGATTGGTATTTAGCTAAGACTAATAATGGCAAGATAATTAGAAAGCTATCAAGTAAGATTAAAGATGCTCATATTGATAATTATAATTTCTTGGAGTCTTCAGGAACTTGGTCTCCAAATAGTAAAAAATTTGCATTTGTTGCTTTTCGTAAGGGAAGAAATATTTTGGTTGTAAAAGAACCTGAAACAGGAAAGACTTTAGATGAGATTAAAATAGAAGAACTTAGAGCATTTACAAATCCCGCTTGGTCACCTGATGGAAAATCTATCGTTTTGACCGGATTGGTAGAGGGGCAAGTGGATTTATTTGCATATTACTTAAGGACAAAAAAGCTAAAACAACTTACAAATGACAAATACTCTGAAATTCACGCTGATTTTTCGTCAGATGGGCGTAAAATAGTTTTTTCTACTGATGCTACAAGTATGAAGGAAGGTAGAACTCATGGCAAATGGGTAATGAATATTGGAATTTTAGATGTTGAATCGGGTAAAAAATCCAATCTTCCAATTTTTAAAGGGGCTGATAATTTGAATCCTGTCTTTGATAAAGATAATAATATTTATTTTCTTTCCAATAGAGATGGCTTTAGGAATATGTATATGTATGAAAAAAATACAGGAAAAGTATATCAAAAAACCGATTTTATGGTTGGAATTAGTGGTATTACTGAATACTCTCCCGCTATATCAATAGCAAAAAAGAAAAATAGAATTCTTTATACACTATATAACAATAGGACATATTCAATTTATCAATCAAAACCTGAAAAGTTTTTGAATAAGCCGGTAGATATACAAGATGTCGATATGAGAGCGGGGATATTGCCAAAACCAAATAAACTTGCCACAGATGTTGTCAATGATAATTTGAATAAAATAGGAAGATTAGCTTTGATAAATGTTACACAGTTTAAGGATGAAAAATATAAACCAAAATTTAGATTGGATTATATCGGTGGAGGTACTTCTGTGGGAGTTGGTAGTTCAAGCTTTAATACATATACAGGATTAGCAGGAGGAGTAGATTTATTATTTAGTGATATGTTGGGAAATCATCAGTTGTATTCTAGATTGTCGATGAATGGTGAAATATATGACTTTGGGGGGCAATTGATTTATATGAATAGGCAAAATAGAGTTAGTTGGGGACTAGGGTTTTCGCATGTTCCATATGCTACCGGATATAGACAAGGCGAGGGGGGATATCCTCTTTCGATTCAAGGTGATACAATTTTAGTGGATAGGATAACAACAAATATTTTAAGAGTTTTTGATGAAAGATTAAGTGGATTCTGGCAGTATCCCTTCTCGACAACTCTTAGGATTGAAGGTGGTGTAAATGGTGGGTATAGAAGCTTTAGGCAAGACAAAATATATGATTATTACCAAGCTTATCCCTATGGTTATATTGGAAGAGAGAAGGGAGAGAAAATAGATGTTCCGGATACATTGAGGTTTAGCGAATATTTTAGACTTATTAAGGGGTATAGTTCAAGTCTGAATATAGCATTGGTGGGAGATAATTCCTATAATGGCGTGACTTCACCCTTGGCAGGGTATAAATACCGGGTTGGTCTTGAGAAATATTTTGGTTCTGATAATTATCAAAGTGTATTAGCTGATTTTAGATATTATTATTGGGTGAAGCCTGTAAGTTTTGCTTTTAGAGCAATGTCTTATATGAGATTTGAGAATAATGTTAATTCGGTTTATCCTATATATATTGGACAAATGGGGATGGTCAGAGGATATAGTTTTGGTTTTGGATCTAATCCGACTTTGGATAATCTAAGATATATAGATCATATGTTAGGTTCGAAAATATTGATGGGGAATTTTGAAATCAGATTGCCATTTACAGGGATAGAGCGATTAGCTTTGATAAAATCGAGATATTTATTAAGCGACATAGCATTGTTTGCCGATATAGGAGTCGCCTTTGATGAGTTTAGTCATTTCAAAGACGGTGAGCCTATAAATGTAAATGGTATAACGGAGAATATTAAACCAAAGATTGCAAAAAGTATAGGGCTTTCATTGAGGGTTAATTTATTCGGGGCTTTGATAGTAGAGCCTTATTTAGCATATCCTATCGAGGAGAATAGCAAGTTTGTTTTTGGACTTAATTTCATGCCCGGGTTTTAATTTATTGAGTTTAATTTTAGTAATAATGAAAATGTTAAATTTTTTTTAGTATTTTTTTTTATTATTCAATAATATTTACGACCTTTGCAACTCGAATTCAAATAATTAGTTAAATTAAACAGTATTAAAAAATGAGAAAAGCGGATTTGGTATCAAGAATATCAGAAGATACGAATATTGCAAAAGTCGATGTTCTAGTAACTTTGGAACACTTTTTTAAAGAAGTTAAGAGTGCCTTAGAAGGCGGTGAAAATGTATATATTCGAGGTTTTGGTTCTTTTGTATTGAAGAAAAGAGCAAAGAAAATTGGTCGTCATATTAAAGAAAATAGACCAATAGTAATACCTGAACATTATATTCCATCTTTTAAACCGTCAAAGGTTTTTGTTGATGCAGTGAAGAAGAGTGTAAAAGGGTAATTTATTAACAAATAAATCATAGCGCATATGCCAAGTGGTAAAAAGAGAAAGAGACATAAGATAGCTACCCACAAGAGAAAGAAGAGATTGAGGAAGAATAGACATAAGAAGAAGAAGCACTAGTTAAATAGCTAAATTAAAATTAAACGGGTAATGTTTTTTTAAGCATTACCTGTTGATTGTTTGTCGGCTTTTTTGTTAGAGTCGTATTAAACTGAATGAAATTGTGGAAAGAGAATTGATTATTAATTCTGCTAAGGGATCTGTAGAGATTGCTTTAGTTGAAGAATCCCGGTTAGTAGAGTTTCATAAAGAAAATACTAATAATAATTTTTCGGTAGGGGATATTTATCTTGGTCGAGTGAAACAGCTTGTACCGGGGCATAATAGTGCATTTGTTGATATTGGTTATCAACGAAATGCTTTTTTACACTATTCAGATTTAGGTCCTCAGCTTAGATCTCTTAATAAGTATATTAATATCGCTCGTTCTGATAAGAACTCTGTTCCTTCGTTGGAAAATTTCAAACCTGAAAAAGAAATAGACAAGCACGGTAAGATCGTGGATGTTTTGAAAAAAGATCAGGTAGTATTGGTGCAGATTTTAAAGGAGCCGATATCCACTAAAGGTCCTCGTCTGACTAGTGAAATGACTATTGCCGGTAGGTATTTAGTTCTTGTCCCTTTTTCAAATACAATAGCAATATCAAAAAAAATTCAGAGTGAGGACGAAAGAAAAAGGCTTAAATTCTTAATTGAAAGTATAAGACCAAAATATTTCGGAGTTATTACTCGTACAGCAGCAGAAGGCAAAAGTGTGTCAGTTTTGCATGAGGAGATGAAAGGACTTCAGGATAAGTGGAATAAAATGTTTGAAGAGCTTAAGACGGCTAGCCCTCCAATGAAGTTACTTACCGAAATTGATAAAGCTTCTGTGTTATTGAGAGATATTCTCAATGATACCTTTAATAAAGTAATTGTAAATGATAAGGACTTTTACAATAATGTTAAAGATTATATGAAGCAAATTTCACCTTCTCAAGTGAAAATTGTTAAGCACTACAGTGCGAAGACTCCAATTTTTCAACAATATGGTATCAATAGGCAAATCAAATCTTCATTTGGTGGTACATATACGCTAAAAAGCGGTGCTTATATTATCATTGAACATACTGAGGCTATGCATGTAGTCGATGTTAATAGTGGTCCTAAAATGAGACGGAATTCTCAAGAAGAGGCGGCTATTACTGTAAACCTAGAATCAGCCAAAGAGATAGCAAGACAATTGAGACTGAGAGATCTCGGTGGATTGATCGTTGTGGATTTTATCGATATGCGTAAAGCAGAAAATAAAAGAATGCTTTACAATGAGATGAAAAAGTACATGGAAAATGACCGTGCGCAACATACTATCCTACCTTTGAGTAGATTTGGACTTATGCAGATTACGCGTCAAAGAACAAAACCTGCAATTAAGATTAATACATCTGAAGTGTGTTCTTTGTGTGGAGGTACCGGTAAAGTTCAGCCTACGTCATTGATTATAGATGATCTGGAGAGGGATTTGAAATTTATTCTTAATTCTGGTAATAAATCCAAATTGCATATATATGTCAATCCTTATATATATGCATTTATTAAGCATGGTTTTCCTTCATTGCAGATGAGGTGGTTTTTTGAATTTAATAAATGGATAAGACTTCATAAGGATGATTTCTACGGAATCAATGAGTATAAATTTGTTGATGGAGAAGGAGATGAAATCAGGATAAAATAAAATAATAAGTTGCAATCTACAGTTTTAATAGCAATATTGAATTGGGGGCTAGGGCATGCAACCAGATCGATACCTGTAATAAAACTTTTCCTATCAAAAAATTATATAGTACATATCGCTTCAGACGGAGAAGCATTGTTGTTTTTACAAAAAGAATTTCCTCAATTGGAATTTCATACATTACCAACTTATGGTATATCCTATCCTTATAGATCAATTCTTCTAAATGTTCTGAGTTCAGGGTTTTCTATTTATAGGGCTATTTATAGAGAAAGAGCGATGATTGAATCACTTGTTAAGAAAATAAAACCTGATCTTATCATTTCTGACAATAGATATGGAGCTTGGAGTAAGGAAGTGAGAAGTGTGATAATGACTCATCAGTTGAAAATTATACTAGGAAATAGATTATTATCGCTATTTGCAACTGGATTTATTAAAGGTATGGTAAATAAATTTGATATTGTCTGGATTCCTGACTATAACAATTCAAATAGTTTGGGAGGTGAATTGTCAAAAGCTTATTCCAAAAGCAAATATATTTATATTGGACCTCTTTCAAGATTTTATCCTATAAAATTAGAAAAAAAATATGATATTGCTATAGTTTTGTCAGGACCTGAACCACAAAGAACAAAACTGGAAGCGATTATCATAGAAAAATTGAAAAATATTGATAAAAAAGTGATTTTAGTTAGAGGAAAAGTAGAAGATGGTGAGGATTATTATATGTATGATAGAGTTAAGGTTGTAAACTATATGTTATCTGAGGACTTGAATAATCTTTTAAATCAAAGTGAGCTAATTATAGCCAGATCAGGTTATTCTACCATAATGGATCTTGCAGTATTGGGGAAAAAAGCTATTTTGATTCCTACTCCCGGTCAAACAGAACAAGAGTATTTGGCAAAACATCTAACAGATAAAAAAATCTATTATAGCGTTTCTCAAAGTGAATTTGACTTGGAAAAAGCACTCGAAAAGATTAGTGAATATAGTGGGGTGTCAATTGGAGGGAATGATTTGAAAAATATTATTTCCACAATTTAAATTTTCTTTCGATGACTTTATAGTGTTCGTTATTACCAAATCTTTGGTCATATAAAACTATCCCAAAGGAGAAGAAATCCAAAGTTAATTTTACAGATTCTTGTGACTTTACATATTCCCAAGCTTCTTCCATGCCTTTAGACCAATGAATATCGTCTAAAATCATTACAGTATTTGTATCGCTTTTAGCTTTAATTTTATTGAAGTAATCGATAGTGGCTTCTTTGGTATGATTCCCATCGATAAATGCAAAATCTACATGGTTTATGTTTTTTAAGATCACAGGTAATGTGAGATTAAAATTTCCATAAACTTGTTTTATGTTTTTTATTCTTAGTTTAGAGAAATTTTCCATAGCAATACTAGCAATAGCTTCTGAACCTTCCATAGTTGTAACAGTGGCTCGTGGATTTCCAATGGCAAGATATGCTGTTGAAATACCCAATGATGTTCCCATTTCAATTATGTTGTCAGGTAAAAATTCATTTATAGTTTTATATAGTAAGTGACATTGCCATTTTGGAGAAAGTGCAGAATTAGCAATTGATCTTACTGATTTGATATTTGATTTTGAATATGTAGAACCTGCTCCCAAATCATTTATTTGAAGTATTCTTGTATCTTCATTTAGTTTTT
>JALVAD010000419.1 GCA_027011385.1 Saprospiraceae bacterium
GCAGTCTTTAGACTACCACCCTTTTATCACTTAGTTAGCCTGCCGTAGCTGCCGCTCCAAATGCACCAATGATTAACACAAAGTACAATATTGTACCTACAACAGTACCTGCGACACATCCCCATAAAGCTTTTTTAGCTTCATCAGCATCTTGGTCAGTCAAGAAATACACTACTCCAACTCCTACAATACCTAAGGCACATCCCCACCAAAATGAAGGAATACCCAAAACTGCGTCTCCGCCAGCCAATGGCATAGCAGCAGTAGGAACAAGACTCATGGATTCTACTAACCCTGCATCAGTTACAGCCAATGTAGAATAAGTCATATCCGGGTTAGCTTCAACCATATCTGCAAGAACATTTAATTCTGTAAATTCTTGCTGAACAGCATTGTAATCCAATTTAAATAAATCGGCATTAGAAGCAAAAGCTGAGACTCCCATAAAAAAAATCGCAACTAAAGTAAAAACAACTCTTTTCATAATTATAAATATTTAATTAAAAAATAAATTAAAAAAAATTTGAGATAACAATTAAATCTCTAATCTCATATAAGGATATCCTGTCTTACCTAAAAAATTCCGGTAAAGAAGTAACCTCCTCCCCATACAAGTGAACCTACTAAACATCCCCACAAAGCTTTTTTGGCTTCACTAGAATCTTTATCCGTCAAGAAATATACTACTCCAACTCCTACAAGTCCTAAACCACATCCCCACCAAAATGAAGGGATTCCTAGAACAGCATTCCCATTTGCCAATGGTACTGCAGCATTAGGAACGAGACTTAGTGACTCAACCAAACTCACGTTTGTAATTTGCAATTCACTATAAGTCAACCCGGGGTTTGAATCAACCATGTCTTCTAACATATTTAATTCAGTAAACTCCTGATGAACAGCATCAAAATCTATTTTAAATAAATCAGAATTTGAAGCAAATGCAGATGTTCCTATAAAAAATACCGTTAATAAAGTAAAAATAATTTTTTGCATAAATAATAGTTTTAAGTAGTGTTTAATCAAAATATCGCTTAAAATTACTATTTTTTTTCTTATAAAAAAGAAAATCACCTGATTTTATAAAAATTTTAAGATTTATTTAAATCAATTCACAGAATAATAAGCATCTAATAATATCCTCATTGATATATTTCCATACCTTTGCTCAAATGTCAGGAATATACATTCACATACCATTTTGTAAACAGAAATGCAGCTATTGCAATTTTTATTTCTCAGTTTCCATGAAAACTAGAGAATATCTTGTACCTGCTATTTTAAAAGAAATAGACCTGAATTATCAATACTTAAATACACAAGAAATTGACTCAATATATTTTGGAGGTGGAACTCCTTCTTTACTAACAATAAATGAAATTGATTTAATACTACAAAAAATTAATACTTATTTTAATTTCAATCCTGAAATAGAAATAACATTGGAAGCAAATCCTGATGATATCAATATAAAATACCTCAGAGAATTAAAAAGAATAGGTGTAAACCGTTTTAGTATGGGAGTCCAATCATTTAATGATGCCGAATTGAAAATACTCAATAGGATTCACGACTCCCAAAAAGCTGAATACGCTATAAAACTTATTCAAGACAATCAATTCGAGAATATGAATATCGATTTGATATTTGGAATCCCAAATTCTTCAAAAAAAGATTGGCAGTATAACCTTCAAAAATTTATTGACTTAAACATCCCTCATCTTTCATGCTACAATCTGACGATTGAACCTAAAACAGCTATTTATCATCAAATAAAAACAGCTAAGCTACCTCAACCTGACGATGACCTAAATGCAATACTATTTTTGGAAACTTTAGACTTTCTTACTAATAATGAATTTGAGCACTATGAAATATCCAATTATGCAAAAAACAATGCATATGCAAAACACAATACTAATTATTGGAAAGGAATCCCCTATTT
>JALVAD010000420.1 GCA_027011385.1 Saprospiraceae bacterium
AATAATTACATTTTAAAAATAAATAAGTTAGTTTTGCAATAAATTTCATGCAATGGATTTGAATAATAGAATAGACACACTTGTCGCTTTGGGAAAAGAATTGGAAAATATTCCGGATAAGAAACTAAATGAAGCCTACCTTCACAATAAATGGTTCGTCGTAGACAATATAAAAAAATCATTGGCTGCTATTAAAGATAATTTTCTGGATAAAGAAAAATTAGAGGATTGGATATCTAAATATCAGGTTGCAGATATTAACACAAATAAAAAGATTGGAATTATCATGGCGGGAAATATCCCTTTAGTAGGTTTTCATGATTTGTTGTGCGTTTTTATCACCGGACATACTGCCATTATCAAGCTATCGAGCAAAGATGAAATCCTGATGAAGCATATATTCAAACTATTCTATAAGATAAATCCCAAAACAAAAGATTTGATTATTAAAAAGGAAAGGCTTAAGAATATTGACGCGATAATAGCCACGGGCAGCAATAATTCGTACAGATATTTTGAGTATTATTTCGGAAAATTACCAAATATAATCAGGAAAAATCGTAACGGTGTTGCAGTTCTGACTGGGAATGAAAACGAAGAAGATTTAGTAAATCTATCCTACGATGTCTTTGACTATTTTGGGCTAGGATGCCGCAATATTTCCAAGATTTATGTTCCTGAAAAATATAATTTCGATAGTTTTATTCCAATTCTCGATAGACATCAATACCTCAAGGAACACAATAAATATATGAATAACTACGACTATAATCTAGCTATTGCAATGCTAAATAAGGACAAAATCTACCAAGGTGAAGTCTTTTTTCTTAAAGAGGATATCAGTTATCTGTCCCGCATATCCAATCTTCATTACGAAGAGTATTCGGATTTGGAGCAATTAAAAAGACGAATCAGTAACGATGAAGAATTAATCCAAGTAACTGCGACTAAAACCGGAGTTTTATTGGATTTTGATAGAGAAGTTTGCTTCGGTGACACACAAAAACCTTCACTAGACGATTATTCAGATGGCATTGACATAATGGAGTTTTTGACAGAATTATAATTATTTTCTGCAAAGGCGCATTTCATTTTCCTACAGACAACTCCTTTAAAAAAATTGTTTATCTTTGCACTACAACAATCTTAACTAGTTTGAAAAATTTAATATTTATCCCATTGCTTTTCTTCTTAAGTTGCAATTCAAGCACAAAGCAAATTGATGATTTGTTTGAAAAGAAATCTGCGCCTATCGAAAACGGAAACAACATAAAGATGATTTACAGTGATTCTGCTGATGTAATATTATTGCTGGAAAGTCCGGTATTTATCTCAAAAACCAAGGATAATAATAAGATTATTGAATATCCAAAAGGAATAAAAATCAGTTTTTTAGATACCAAAGACAAACCCAAGAGTTGGCTAATTGCCGATAAAGCGGAAAATCTGGTAAAGGACAAAAAATTTATAGTCAGAGAAAATGTCAAATTATACAATACTAATAATGATAAACTGGAAACTTCAGAATTGATTTGGGATGAAAAAAAAGAGATATTGAGTACTGAAAAATTTGTAAAAATAACACAACCTTCAAAAGGTGATACTCTTTATGGTTATGGATTTATTTCAAATAAAGAATTTACCGAGTTTGAAATAAAGAAAAAACTTTTTGGCAAAATAGTTGAAGATATTTTTAAAGATATAAAATAAAAAAATGATTGTTTTTGGGATAATAATATTCACTATCTTAAGTGCTATTTTTTCGGGCACCGAAATCGCTTTTGTATCTGCAAATAAAGTAGGAATCGAAATAGAAAAAAACAAAAAATCTCTACGTGCTAAGATTTTATCTTCCTACTACAACAAACCAAACGAGTTTATCAGTGTCTTGTTAATTGGAAATAATATCGCTTTAGTAATATTGACATTTCTGTTCAGCAAAATGCTTGACCCATATATAGATCAATTGATAGCAAATAATCTGATAAGACTATTAGTGGAGACTGTCACAATCACAGTTTTCGTACTTATTTTTGCCGAATTTATACCCAAAACATTATTCAGAGCATATGCCAATGAGATGATAACTGCATTGGTTTTCCCAATATATTTCTTCAATATAATATTGAGAATACCTACAATTATTTTTACTAATATATCAACTTTTTTACTTAAGTATATCTTCAAAACAAAAATCGAGGACAATAATATTCAACTTACGAGAATCGATTTGGAAAATTTTGTAGACAATAATATCTCTGAAGATGATGATATAGAAAAAGAAATGTTCCAAAATGTATTGAACCTCAATCAGGTCAAAGTTAAAGAAGTGATGGTTCCAAGACCGGAAATAGTCACCATCGACAAAACTGCTACAAGAGAAGAATTGATAAAGGTTTTTACAAAATCAAAGCATTCGAGAATTATAGTTATCGATGATACTATCGAAAATGTATTGGGCTATATCCACCACCAACAATTGATTATTGAGGATTTCATAATGGTGGAAGAAGTAATCATGCCGATAACTTTCATTGCAGAAACTATGAATGTAAGGGACTTGATGCTTAGATTTATCAAAGATGCGCAAAATCTCACGATAATTGTCGATGAATATGGAAGCGTATCAGGTTTGGTTACACTTGAGGATTTGATTGAAGAAATATTTGGAGAAATACAAGATGAATATGATCGTGAAGACGCAATCGAAAAAGACCTAGGAAATAACGAGTTCGTTTTTTCAGGCAGATTAGAACTTGATTACATTAATGAAACTTACGATTTGAATCTTGATGATGAAGAATATAATACACTATCAGGGCTTATAGTGATGACTCTAGGAAAAATACCAAAAGCCGGTGATGAATTTGAAATGGGAAATTATAAATTCAAAATCCTTAAAGTCAGTAAGAAGAAAATCGAATTGGTAAAAATAACCAAAATAAGTGAAGATTTACATACTGAAGAAGCGGATTAATATTGATTTATCTGCTATATTTGGCATTTGTAATAAAGCTATCATCGCTCAAGGACAGAAGGAATGCTTTCAGTTGTCTTTTCTCTGTTTTAGAAAGATGAACTCCTCCCTTATAGGCACTTTTCATCAATGGATCAATGCTTGGTGAGAATACTAATCCCTCACTATAATGCTCAATTACTTCATCTAATGTTCCAAAACGTCCATCGTGCATGTATGGTGCTGAAAATTTTAAATTTCTCAAGGAAGGTGTTTTGAATTTGCCCCTGTCAGCCGGATTTCCGGTCACTTCTTCCAAACCTATATCGGTAAAAACAGAATCCATCCCATTATTATGAAAGCTATTATCAGTCCAAAGTGGATTATCGATACTTCCATGACAATGGAAACAATCTCCTTTATCCTCTGATAGAAAAATCTGATACCCCATTCTCTCATCAAATGTCAGATCCTCCTTTCCTATTAAATATCTGTCAAATTTAGAATTAGCAGAAACCATTGTACGTTCAAATTGGGCTATGGCTTTAACTGTCAATTCTTTTGTGATTTTTTCTGTTCCAAAAGCTTTCTTATACAAATCCGGATAAACATCGCTTTTACTTAAAGACTCTACTGCTTTGTCCCATGTATTATGCATCTCAATCGGATTTTCGACCGGGCCTTCAGCTTGATTTTCTACGTCGAAAGCCCGTCCGTCCCAAAAGAACTTTTCCTTATAGTTATATGCTAAATTAAACAATGGCATTGAATTTCTGGTTCCTTCTTTCCTATCAATTCCTATACTAAACCTTCTATTTTCAGCAAATGCATTAGCTTGATTGTGACAACCGGCACAGGCTTGAGACCCATCACCTGACAAAATAGGGTCATAGAAAAGCTTTTTCCCTAAGGCAATCCCTTCCTCCGTCAATGGATTATCAACGGGGATAATTGGAGGCAAAATCCTGTCTTTAAAAACTTCCGGCATTTCCAAAGTGACCGGTGTAGGCTCATATACAGGAACAGGTTTTGGTACATCGTTCCCACAAGATTCCAAAAGGACTATTAAAATAATTATAAAAGATAATTTTTTCATAGACTATCTGATTTTTAATATAACGGCATCTGAATATCCTTTATTATAAGAGATATCTTGATCTTTGCTATTGGATTCCCCAACAAGGATAAATGTATAGTTATCAAGTTCTATCACATCATTTGCAATATCAATGCCATTTCCTCCATAATTACGATTCCATATTATTTTGCCATTTTTGTCTGTTTTGAATACCCAAATATCATTCTGACCTTTATTATTGGTCAGGTCTTTATCCTTACTTCTCGTATTCCCTACTATTATATATTCTCCTTTTCTTCCGTAAAAAGCAGAAGTTGCAGCATCAAAAGCACTTCCTCCATATGTATTTTGCCATAGCATATTTCCTTTAGAATCAATTTTGACGACCCAAGCATCCGAATACCCATTATTATCTATGTCATTTTGATTGTAACTAAAAGTATTGCCAATCAATAAATAATTATTATTTTCGACAGCTACAATTTTCAAGCAATCATCGATTTCTTCTCCACCAAAAGATTTTTCCCAAAGCATATTGCCATCTTCAGATATTTTTACCAACCAATAGTCATAACTACCATTTGGTTTAGATATATCAAAATCCTCGCTCTCAGAAGTACCTGCTACCAAATAACCACCATCATCCGTTTGAATTAAATCATATGCTCTATCATTGTTTGTTCCTCCAAAATATCTTCTCCATATTTTATCTCCATTTGAATTAAGTTTCAAAAGCCAAATATCTCCTACGCCATGTTGACGAAACCTAAAATCATTACCTTTCCCTCCGGATGCAGTAACATCAATATAGCCGCAAACCACTAAATCGCCATTTTCATTTTCAATAATCGACAATCCCTCCTCATCTCCTACAAATCCATAGGACTTACTCCACATAATATCTCCTGTTTCACTTATCCTCATAACCCAAACATCTTTTTGTCCCATATTGCTATTCAAATCGAAATCATCACTTTTACTGTATCCTGTCATCGCATATGAGCCATCTTTTAGCTGTATAATCCTGGAAGCTATTTCTTCGTTTGTTCCTCCGTAAATTTTACTCCATTCCAAATTTTGCTTCATATCATATTTCAATACCCAAAAATCATTACTACCTTTTGGTTCGGTAATATCACCATTTTGGCTCTGGGTAAAACCTAAGATTACAAATCCACCATCAATTGTTTTAGCTACGCTTTTGAAAGATTCATTTAGTGATCCCCCCTTGTTGATAAAAGTATCTAAAACTCCGTTAAAAGGATTATTTGGATCAGTTGTGCCTATTGGCTTCAATTCGGTATTAGGATTATCAACTGCAGTAGTCTCTTCACAATCAGTCAACCCATCTCCATCGGTATCAATCAAAGAATATGCAGATTTAAAATCATTGCAGTCCTTCACTTCATCCATTCTATCCGTGCATGCTAATATTAAAAATAATAAAACAAAAATAAAATACTTCATAATGCTTTAATTTTTAACAAATTTAAGATTTTTTCCATTTACATTGATTATATAAATTCCCGTATTAAGAGCACTTAGATCAACCATCATTTTATTACCAAAGCCTTCAGACTTAAATTTCACTTTATCCCCAAGCAAATCGAATAATTCCAATGTATTTATTTCTTCATGAAATGATTCAATAGACAATATATTATCTACAGGATTTGGATAAATCAATATCTTATTCTCAGCCTTCTTTTCCTTTACAAAATTTGGATTTTCAGCTTTTTTTACCACAAAAAGCCCTTTATTGATATCACTAATAATTATTGTTCCGCTTTTGAAAAAAGGATAAACGCTCCACGCTCCATCAAATCTGGGAAAATCATTTTTTGGATAAGTATCAAAAAATGCAACTTCATTCATCGTTGAGATTATTGAATCGGATTTATCAATATTTTTTATATCTATTATGCGCATACCTGCCCTATAATTAGCGATGTACAATTCATCTCCAAGGACATAATTATTATGATCAATCGCCGTCGTTTTGCCTAAATACTCCGTTCTCAAAAAAGGATTATCCAAATCTGCAATATCAAAAACAATATTTTTAGTATTATTGCCATATTTTTGTTCGTCCAACTCATCGTTTACAAACAAAAACCTTTGGGTTGAATCCAACCAAAGCTGATGTGTATATCTCACTAAAGGATAGGAAAACTGTGAAATAATCACAGGATTCTTCTTATCGGTTACATCTATTATTGCTACTGAGTACCCATTTGCTCCAAAATAAATTTCTCTGCCTTGATATGATGTATCCGGTCCTTCATAAACCAGTATCTCTGCATCATGTGTATATCCAGCATCACTAAATCCACCTTCTGCAACCGGATGTTTTGGGTCTTGAATATTGATAAACTCAGGACCTCCTCCATATACATTTGCACCAACTATGTACGCATACCCTGTTTGTTCATTTATAGCGATATTGTGTGCATGATTAAAACTATTGTCATGAGCATCCTCCGAAAAAATCATTGGCATGCTATCTACATCAACATTTCTCAGTCTTGTCAAGTCAAACACTTGCATCCCATGATTTTTTGCTTCACTAACTATAAATGCGTGATTTTTGTAAACTTTTATATCTCTCCAAATACTTGTACCACTATGGCTATTCAATTTACCAATATATACAGGATTAACAGGATCTGTTATATCAACAAATGCAGTATTAGCGGAATTTCCATACAATGCATATTCCCTTCCTGTCAAAGTATCAGTCCAACCCCAACAATCATTTCCACGATTAGCTCCAAATAAACTATTCGGTAAAAATGACAACAAATCGATACCCTCACAAGGATATTCACCGGCAAATCCGTTCTCACATGGTGTTTGTGAATTAGCAATAAAAGCAAAAAACAAAATAGGAATAAATATTTTTTTCATAATTAGATTGATTTTTAAACATAGACTAAATAAAGATAACGAAAATAAATGGGTAAATGTGCAACTAAATACCGTTTTTTATTCAAAAAAAACAAAAAAATATAAACC
>JALVAD010000421.1 GCA_027011385.1 Saprospiraceae bacterium
AATTTCCACATTACTCTTAAAATGTTTATCAAGATTGATGGTTCTCACCTTGATTTTGATTTTACGCGATGCATTTATTCTATCGGTAAAAGCGCGAAAAGCGACTTCGAACCCATTGTTCTTTAGGGCGGCAGGCATAATATTATTGGCAATATTGCGGACGTTTGCAATGGCATTGTCGAGCATGATGTTGCTTTCTTTAATCAGGCTTTTTTGTTCTTCCTTGTTGCTGTCTTCAATTTCGTTAATGTAAAGCCGCGTGGTGGAAAGCAAAACTCCGAGACCATCGTGCAGGTCTTCGGCAAAGCGTTTACGTTCCTTATACTCAGTTTCTATCACAGCATCTAAAACTTTGCGTTCGGCATTTTGCTGAATTTTCATTTTTTCGGCTAATTGCTTATGCTTGTTTGAGCGGTAGGAAATAAAAACCAAAACAATAACCAGAACAAGAATTACAATTATTGCTATAAGAACAATTCTGTTAGTTTTGGCAGTTGCCTCGTTAAGTTTGGCAGTTTCTTGCAGCAATTTTATTTTTTCTTCCTTTTTTTCCGATTGATATTTTGCTTCCATATCGGCAATTTGCTTGCTACTCTTTTCCTGGAAAATACTATCCTGTGACCTGTTAAACTCAACCGAATATTTATACGCCTTTTTATAATCACCCATTTCTGCATAGAGCAAAGCAAGTTCTTCATTTACTAAAAAACCATATCTGTTCCCTTTGTCTTTTGCTTCTTCAACCACTTCCGATAAATACTTTTCAGATTTTTTATAATTCTTAAGCAATCGGTGTATGTGGGCAAGGCTGTATTTTGCTGCAAGTATATTCTCCTTGTATTCCAATTGTTGGGCTGTTATGTACGATAAATCAGCGTAATACAAAGCTGAATCGTAGTTCTCTTCCAGAATAAATACATTTGAAAAATTCATATACAACTTCGGTAAATTGGTATCAAAGTTTTCTTGCCTGACAATAATCCTGCATTTATCAAAATAGTAGTAGGCACTATCAGCATTTTCAAGATTTAGGTAACAGAGTCCCAAATTGTTATAACATTGTGCAAGGGTAACTTTATCGTTGTTTTCCAATGCAATATTTATAGACTTTTGATTATATTCAATTGCTTTATCATATTTTTTCTGTTCAATATAAATGTTGCCAATATTACTTAAACAAATAGCTACCCTTTTTTTGTCATCAATTTTTTCGGCAAATTGTATGGCAGTAATAAAAGCCTCGATGGCCTTATTAGGTACTCCCATATAATAGTAGTTAAGCCCCATATTTGTATATATTTCCGACAGCGCCTTGGCATATTTTTTATTGGTAGTATCACTTTGGTAAAGTTTCAAAAGACCCTGTGTTCCCAACAATAAATACGTTTCGGCAGTAGAATAGTCTGCTTTTACAATGTAACATGCCCCCAGGGTTTTTTGTATGTTAGCAGAATAATATGGGTAGCCCTTTTCGTCGGCAAGTTCAATTGCTTTTTTTGCATAAAAAATACCACTATCAGGTGCTCTGAACAAATATTCGGCTGCAAGCTGCTGGCAAACCTGCATCCACGATGTATCGCTGCTTTTTATCTCGTACAACCTTAGTAAACTGTCTGCCTTGTTATTGGCGTTTGCAGTTTGACTTCTAATTGTAAAGAAGGATAGAACCACAATTAAAACAAAAAAATGCAAATTACTTTTATTCCGGATTGTTGAATTGAAAATGGATGGGTTAGTCAGTATCATATTTTTTTGGTAACAAATTGAAATAAAATAGCTAAAGGTCGAGAGAGATAATTTTGTTCTTGATGGCATAAATAAGCAAACTAACCACATTTTTAGAGCCGGTTTTTGATATCAGATTGTTTTTGTGTTTATCAACAGTACGGATGCTGATAAATAGTTTTTCGGCAATCTCGGAATTTGTAAGCCCTTCACCTATTAG
>JALVAD010000422.1 GCA_027011385.1 Saprospiraceae bacterium
GTTTCGGGAAATCTTATTGATCTTTGGAAAGTAAATGAAAACAAATTGGCTTTATTGCTTTTGGAGTCTAATGTAAATATTGTAGATTCCGCAAGAATGTCTCTTTACTTAAGAGGAATGTTTTTGAAAGAAACCGGAGAACAAAAACCTGTAGCCGAAGTTGTTAAAGCTTTGGAAAATTATTATTGGGAATTTTTAGACGGTGAACCTGAGTTGACTTCAACTGAGGAAATGGTTTCTGTTTTTTTAGCTGAATTGGATTTAACAACTAAAGAATTAACTTATGCAAATGTTGGATTTATCCATCCGTTTGTTTGTCATACCGAAGACGGAAGTGTTGATGTTTTGGAAAACACCGGGTTATATTTCGGAAGTATGGATAAAAATTTGGAAGAGAGAACACTTAAGCTTAAACAAGGTGAGCGTTTATTTATAGCTACAAGTACTTTACTGGAAATTGTTAAAAATGAAGAAAGTTTATTCGGATTAAAATCACTTCATAATGTAATATCGGAAACGCATAATAAAGAACTGAAAGAAGTTTGTCATATTATTTATGATAAAGCGAATGAACTTGATAAAGCTGCATCAAAACAATATGATGCTATTTTTGCTGCAATAGAAATATTGTGACAGTTTAACGAAACGTTAGACGTTCTCCCTTGAGCCCACTTTCAGAAGCCCAACTTTTTAAAAAAAGTTGGGCTTCTTGCTTTTCACACTTCCCCCAAAAGTTGGGCTTCTGAGCTTCATAAAAATCAACCGTCTTGCATCTAGCGTTTAACGTCAGTCTGTCTAAAAAACAGAGCAAACTACCAAATTATTTAATAAATTAGCTTATAAAAGCCGATTCAATGGATTTGATTTATTTAATGTGTGAAAAAATGCAAATCGTATTAAAAAATTTAGATTACCCATATTGGCTTATTTTAAGTCTATATTTGTAAAAATAAGAAAAAATAAAAGAAATAAACGTTTCCAAGTACTCCGTTAAACTTTCTACACCAATAATATTTATTATTCTTCGTAGATTATAAGCAGTAAAAATTAAACCAACATCAGCCTCTGCTCTTTGCATAAATTTTTTCGTCATTATATAACTAAATCCCCATTGGCGTTTTATCGTTCCGTATGGATGTTCTACTATTGCTTGTCTCTGCCTATAATATTCCTTGTTACTTTCTATTCTTGTTTTGTTGTTATCTATAAAATCTTGATATTCACTTCTTTGTATTGCTTTGCCGTATTTCGATTTTGAGCATTCTTCTTTTACCGAACAACTTAAACAATCTTTTGTGGTGTATCTCTTAAAGTTTGATCTTTGGGTTTTATGAAGCTTTCCGGTTGTGGATAATTGTTTGCCTTCCGGACAAATATAAAAATCATTTTCTTTATCATATTCAAAGTTTTCTACATTATACTTTGGATTTGGTGCTTGTGTTGCTACATTAGGAATCGCTACAAGAACATCTATCCCAAGTTTATCGGCTGTTTCAAACTCACTACCGCTATGATAACCTTTATCGTATAAGCCTACAAATCCATTTGTCCTTAGTATGGTTTTTGCTCTTCTTAGCATATTGCCCATTGCTTTGCGGTCGGTAGTGTTGGTTAGCTTATAATCTATTGGAATTTTATATTTTGAATCTACTGTAGTTTGCGTATTATATGCTACTTCGCTAATGTTATTACGAGTAATCATTTGTCTGCTTTCCGGGTCTGATGTTGATACTTGTTTTTCTCCGGTTAACTCTATCCGGCTTTCTATTGCTTTGTAGCTCTCTTTACGTTTGTTCTGTTTTTCTATTTCGTCTTTTATTTTTTCTATATTTTCTTTCTTTTCTTTTTCAGATACCCTTGAGTCGTTATCTGCTTCTTTAAGTTGGTTATTATATTCTTCAAGCTTATTATCTATATATGCAAGATGTCTTTCCATTTTCTTT
>JALVAD010000423.1 GCA_027011385.1 Saprospiraceae bacterium
GTTTTTAACCATATACTTTCAATTAGAATTTAATAATGTAATTTTTTTTTTTTAGAATTTAGACTTTAAGAAAATTGATTTGATTTTATTAATGCAGTAGAACTTTGTTATACACGGAACAAATCTATAAATAATTTCCTGTTTTCCCAAGGAAAATAGCAATTTGTTCGTATTTAGTAGTTTATAACTGTTGATAATTGATGTTAAAGGGTATTAATTGCTATGATACTTATGGTATAGACAATCAATTTGAATTTTGATATATTTTTCTTGGGCAAAATCGGAAAGAAATTAACTACTCAGATATTTATCTACAATATCCAATAGCAGTTTTGCTTGTTCCGCATGAACCCAATGTCCGGCGTTTTGTACAGTGATAAATTTTGCATTTGGTATTTGGAGTAAGATGTCTTTTTTGTCTTCTTCTAAGATATAATCGGAGTTTACTCCTTTTATAAATAGGCAATCATTTATGATATTGTTTTTAAGTTCTATCTTATCGATGATTAAATCATAATTATTGGTAATTGCCTCAATATTCATTTTCCAATGATAACCGTGTTTACCAATATTTCTTGAGACATTCTTTAATAAAAATTTCCTGATACTCTTGTTCGGGATTGTTTCTTCTAACTTGTCATCTATTTGATTTCTTGTCGTAAACTGCGATAGATTTAATGAATTTAATGCTTTTAGAATTGGGCGATGCTTAGGTTTATATTTCTTGATTCCAATATCGATGATTATGGTTTTATCGACATAGTTTGGGTATAAAGAAGCGAATCTAAGTGCCAATTTTCCACCCATAGAATGTCCGATTAAGTCTGTTTGGCTGATGTGGTGATAGTCTAAGAATAAAGCCAGATCTTCAGACATCACATCATAATCAAAAATGTCAGAATGAGGAGATCTGCCGTGGTTTCTCAGGTCTATGATATATACTTTATATCCACTAGCCAATCTCTTTGCGAACTGTTGCCAATTGTCAAGCATACCGAACAGACCATGTAATATTAATACAGGATTGCCTTCTCCAAATGATTTGTAATTTAGTTTCACATTGTAAAAATATCAATTTTTATTGCATTTTGTATTAAGTGTATATTTTTTTTATATCTTCGTTATATATGTTGACTTTTGATTATTAAAACTGTAATAATGGATGTACACGAGAAAATTCAGAAGATTTCTACTATGATATTTGATGTTGATGGTGTTTTTACCGACGGGACATTGATAGTGACCGAAAGTGGATCTTTGTTGAGGGCGATGAATGCCAAAGATGGCTATGCTATAAAAAAAGCACTAGATGAAGGATTTAAAATTGTGATTATTACTGGTGGTGATTCTGTTGGGGTAGAGAAGAGGTTTAGAAAATTGGGGATAGAGGATATATTTCTTAAAGTGTCAGATAAATTGACTAAATATAAGGAATTTGTTAGAGATGAAAATATAAAAGAAGATGAAGTAATGTATATGGGAGATGATATACTTGATTTGGAATTATTAAAGCATGTTTTTTTACCTGTTTGTCCAAAAGATGCCTGTCATGAAGTGCTTGAAGCTGCTGAGTTTATTTCTGATTTCAATGGTGGCAAAGGATGTGTCAGAGAGATAGTCGAAAAAGTATTGGCATCACAAAATAAATGGTTGCCTTGAGTGATTACTTGAAAATAACCCGCCCACTGAATTTGCTTATTGTTGCATTATTACAGTGTATGATGTATTACGGGGTTTTGCTACCTGTATTGGAAGAATACGGTTTAGATTCTGTTTTCAAAGGAGGATTATTTCCTGTTTTTATACTAGTTACTGTTATTATTGCTGCCTCCGGAAATGTGATTAATGATCTAGTTGATGTTGAAATTGATAGAATAAATAAACCGTCCAAATGGATTGTAGGAAATATAATACCTTTAAGACGAGTTGTCTATTTTTATAT
>JALVAD010000424.1 GCA_027011385.1 Saprospiraceae bacterium
ATTATAAGTATGAGCAACCTCAATATCATTTTCTCCATACAATTCAATATTTGATTTTAATATATTGCGGTTTATTTCGATAGCTTCATCAAACAATTCCAAGTTTCGCTTGACTATGGCAATATTGCTTAAAATGGAATTTGTTTTATAGTGATTCTTTCCATTTATTTTCAATGACAAGTTCAAAGCTTTGTTATAGTTATTCAATGCAGTATTATTGTCATCAATTCTTTGGAAATAATTTCCAATATTAAGATATAAATTTATTACTACTTTTTTATCATCGGGAAATTTATTTGATAGTTTCAAGGCATTGTCAAAAGTAGTCTTTGCCTCCGATAGTTTGTCCTGTTGATACAATGCTACTCCTTTCATCATAATACATCTGATTAATTCAGACGGAGGATTATCCTGTTTGTTATAAATATCAATTGCTTTATTGGCGTGATCAATTACTTTTGAAGCACTAATAGCATTATAAGTGTACATTCGTGCAAGAAAATAATGAGATTCAGCAAGCCTGATATCATTTGGAGGCAACAGATTTTCCCGGATTTTTAAGGCATTTTTTAGATTCTTTTCTGATTCTGAAACCCTGTTCATATCAAATAGTATATATCCCAAATGATTTTGTATATCGGAGGATAAAATGGATAGACTATCCAATTTAAAAGCCAAGTCTAATGCATTAGTCAAATACTTTTCACTTTGATCGAGCTTATTCAATTTATCAAAAATCAATCCTTTCATAAAAAGATAGTTGATAAATACCGTGTCGGTTTTGTCGGTTTTATAAGTAATCAAACTGTCCGCTAATTTTGAGCATTCAGAGTACTTGTTTGCATCAAATAACTCTTTTAGAATAGATAAATTAGCACCTTGTCCTTTAATATTCAAATTAAAAATGAATATAAAAATAAAGAATAAAAATCCGTTTCGTATAAATCTTTTAAACATATATTAAATTTAGAATTTGCAGAAAATCACTCTTTGATTATTAAAAAATCGTTGCAATCTAATTATAATATTGATTTATCATCATTATTTGATATAAAATTTCACCCAAATGAATTTTCAAGACAATTATTATGGTGAAAATAGTGGTTCGCTTTTGTTAACCTTTTTGATTTTGGTTTGATTACTCTGTAGTAGTTAACACATTTAATGAGATAGGTATGAACGACTGTAAAAAAATTATTAACTATTTGCTTCCGAGTGAAAAGTTGAATTTTGATGTAAAAAATAATTCTGAAATAATACTACATAACCAAAGTAGTGAAAAGGAGACAGAAGTATGTCGTAACTTTAAATCAACCTTAGGGCAAATTGATTCCGGTGAATTGAAAACATATCTTAAGGTAATAGAAACAGGTGAGAATAGAAAAGAATACAAATTCAATTCAGTTTTTTTAAGAAAAATAGCAGCTATTTCCATAATTATCATTTTCGTTTTGATCGCGAAGAATCAGTTATCAAATACACCTGATTATTCAAAAATATATGAGGATTATTTTGAACTTTATCCCAATATAGTTGATCCTGTCACAAAAGGTAATAACGATGTAAATATCTACAAACAATATGAACTGGAGCATTATGGATTAGTAATAGAAAAAATAAAATCAATTAATAATTTAAAACCCGAAGAATCTTTTTATTTAGCTTCATCATATCTTGCTATATCAGATTTTGTCAAAGCTGAAGAGCAATTCAAAAAAACAATTAATGATTCGAAATACGGACAGGCATCTGAATGGTATCTGGCCTTAATCTCCCTCAAAACACAAAAAAAGAAGTCTAAAAAACTTTTTGAACAAATAGCTTCAAAGGAGAATCACAGGTACAAACAAAAAGCCAAGGAATTATTAAAATTAATAAAATAAAGTAGTTTTTGTTAACCATTTTAATTCTCAAGTTATATACCGATATATTTTAGATT
>JALVAD010000425.1 GCA_027011385.1 Saprospiraceae bacterium
TCCATTCCAGATCGCGTTTGCTGCCCCATCAAAAGTATATCCTGATGGAATATAATCTGAAATCTCTATGTCTGTCATCGCTTCATTACCCTGATTGAATACTGTAATCTCAAATGTAAGATTATCATAATACTCAACTGGAGCTGTTGTTAACAAAGTCTTTCTCAATGCTAAATCATATATTTTTACTCTTGCTGGATCTGCATCATCCTCGTCTGTTGCAGGATTCGTATCACCAACTGCGCCAGTACCATCACCATCAACAACATTATCACTTGCACTATCTGCTTTTCCTCCTGCATCATTATTTGGATCATTATCCAATTTACTATCAGCATCCTTATTACTCATATCATTACCCTGTGAATCCTCAGCACCACTTATTTCTGCTTTATTTGTCCAACCACCTTCAGTATTATCTGAAGATTGAGCTATCAAAACAATAGTTAAAGTAGTTGATTGTTGAGCATCTAAACTATTTATAACAGTAGTTGGAACATTCACTTGAGCTTGAGTCCAAGCATTATTCAAGCTTGGATCATATTTAAACCCACTTGGAACATAATCTGATACTTCTATATTTTTTGCATTTACATTACCTTGATTTATAATATTAAATGTAAATGAAACCTGATCACCATATTTATATGAGCCTGTACTTGTTTCTACCTTATTTAAAGCTAAATCAAATATCGGAACATTGGCAGGGTCATGATCATCTTCATCTGTCAATCCACCATCTTCTCCATAATGTCCATCTATATTGTCATCATCCGCGCTTCCAGGTAAAACGGCTCTTTCATGAGGACTATCAGATCCTGGCGTACTATCCATATCCCAGTCAGTAGCATCATTTCCATCACCATCCTTTGCAGAAGCTATCTCAGCATAATTGTTCCAATCTTCTACATGTCCTGATTTAACCAATTTTAATACTAAATTAACCATATAGCTATCGCCAGGATTAATATCTTGTGTTATAATTGTTGAGACAGTTGGAGCACTTCCTGTCCAGTCCGGATTATCAGCAGCTACAAATTCATATCCAGCTGGAATATAATCACTAACCTCTACATCTTTTGCAATTACATCGCCTTGATTGAATATTTCAATACCAAATGTAATATTTTCATTATATTTGTATGGAGGATTTGAAACCAAAGTCTTTCTCAACGCAAGGTCAAATCTCTTTAGTTCTACCATATAATCTTCAACTTCACCATCAGGTGCAGCTCCAACAGGACTCATTACTGCATTTGCATCAGTACTAATTCTGAATCTTACACCTATAGAAGTTCCATTCAATGCATCTGAAGGTACAGTACCTGACAAATTAATTACACCATTAGTGCCAGTTGGAATATCAGCACTTTCTATCTCATTTGCATCATCAAAATCTCCATCTCCGTTAAAATCTATAAACATAACTAGTTTTCCTGCTTGACCTGTATTATTGTACGCAGTCACAGGTATGGTAAAAGGCTGTCCTATAATCAAATTAGGAATAACAACTCCATCTTCATCATCTCCATCACCAAGAGCATCGATACTTGGCTGACCATCATCTTCAAAATCAACTGTTGCTCCTAAATATATTTCTTCGCCTAATAAGTGGTTAGGACCATTATTGGCAGAAAACGTCTCATAATTACCTGCACTAACACCTGCGCCTAAATCAGGCAAATCACCCCAATCATAATCTTTTGGCACAAGGGGTACATAAGCTACATCATGATCATCCTCATCACCACCTGCAAATGCATCACCTGTAATATCATCATCTAAGAAAAAGTTATCATTATCCTTTACTGCATCCGGAGATGAATCCACATCTTGAGGCTCAAGATCATTTCCAAATTCTTCGGCATGACTAATCTCTGCCCAGTTTTCAAACATGTTACCTGATGCCGGATAATGATCAATGTTTAATGTAATAGGAATTACTAAAGAATCTCCAGGAGCTAACCCACCAGCAGGTATATCTCCATTAGCAACAGATAAAGATTTAGTTGCTTTTGTAGTATAATCATTCCAACCTCCATCATTAAGAATCAAACCATCTGGGATATAATCTACAACTGCAATATTATCAGCATAGTTTGCCCCTTGGTTATAAACAACCACCTCAAAATTAACATCCATTCCTTCTTCAAATTCCTCAGGTTGTCCCGGAGCCAATCGCTTTCTTAATGCTAAATCAAACAAACACAATGAGATACCAACTTTTAGCGGCTCTTGCGGAGTTATCTGATCAGCATTTCTAGCAAGTGAGTTCCAAGCTATTGGTCCGGTAATCGGAAAATTACCCTCAGGTGCCAACATTTTAACATTAAATACCATTGAGTCTCCCCCAAATAAAGGATTATCTAAAGTAATTTTAACAGCTTTTACTGTGGATAAATCTGCAGGAGCTGTCTCTGTCCAATCATCAACGCAACTTGGTGTAGAATTAACAGGTTCCATCTCATCCCGACAAGGATCTGTCGATTGACTATAAAAAACATGAGTATTTGGCTGAGGAACAATTGGCTCCACCAAATAAGGTGTCCATCCTGTTTCTCTTGCGACATTGTTTAACTTAACCCCTGTATCTCCAATATAAGGAAAAATATCTACTATTGAAGCATTAGTTAGAGTAGTATTTCCAGGATTATTAATAAAAAGCTTCCAAATTACAGAATCACCTGGATATGTACTTGGAACACTATTAAAATCGTGCCAAGATAAATCCCCACATCTACCTCTAACATATTTTTTCGCTCCAAAACTAGTTACTGTTGTTATCGAAATATTTCCTGATGAAGCAGAACACAGTTCTTCTCCTTCTTGACCATCACCATCTAAATCCCCTCCATCAACAAATGTACCGGAAGCACAATCATAAAATCTTCCATTAACTGCAACCATAAACTTGTTGTCAATATTTCCACCTGCACCAGGTTTTAAATAAGTTTTAAATTTAAACACAACCTCTGAATTAATTGGAAATTCTCCGGTATATATCCATCTCATCAACGTCCTTCCCGTACCATTATAATTATGATCAATATCTAAAATTGGATTACCTCCTTGTGCATCAAAGGCCAATCCTGTTGTATTACTTACTAACACCATACTACCCTCTACATACTCTAATTCCTTAGGAAGTAAATCCACTCCAATAGGATTAGGTAATGTACTATTTGCCATAACTGTATTCCCTAAAGTCGTAACAAATACCAATGTATCTGTTGCTAAACCAAGCTCAACAAGATCTGTTCCCGTCGGAGCAAATGGTCCACTTGTTTCCAAATCTTTTTCAGGATTTGGCACTGCAGTTGAATCTGCAACAACAAAAACAGAGCTTTTACAACACATGGCATCAACTCCGGGTATTATTGTTAAAGGATCTGCGGTTTGTCCAAAATAATTATTTATATCTGATGTACTTGTTTCACCACAATCTGTTTCATCACAGATAAATTCTTGATTATCTGAGGTCATACAAATAGTATTGGTTACTGCACCACCTATAGGTGCATCCTGATTAATTGTTACATTAAAATCAATATTAACAGCGCCTCCCGGATTAAAAGTACCGGTAAAATACCATCTCAGCAACGTCCTTCCCGTACCATTAAAATTGTCTATCTTTTCAAAAACAGGATTCACACCAGCATTATCAAATGCAATGCCTGTATTATTGCCCACTATCTCCCAACTTCCATCATTATAAGTTACTTCCGGTGGTAGTAAATCTGAAGCAATTGGATTTTCTAAATTTTCAAATGCCTGTGCACTTGAGATATCACTATCAGTTTCATCATCCCCATCATTCTCTACAGTAACATGATACTTTAACCTTGCATTTCTAAAAAACGGATTTCCTTGTGTTTCATCACCGGCAGGTGGGTCTATATAATCAATTGTTTGATATTTGCTAGGATCAAGTCTTGCTAGCTCTTCTGTTACGCACATATAATCATCAGCTTCAAAAGTTCCTAATGAGGAACCATCAATTGGGTTAGTAGAATTTAAAGATACCGTATTAGTATATGAATCGTAATCTGTATTACTTCCATCATTCGCCGTAGGATACGAAGGGGTTACAACCACATCTAAAGTATTTCTGAAACCCTCCGGTACAGTACCATAATCCCATCTGATTTTACTCACATAATCCCCTCCACCAAAACCGGGAATTGTTGACACGTCAAAACTCTGAGATGTTCCAACAGACACATTTGATTGCCAAAGTGTATAGGATCCTGCTCCATTCAATTCAACATACAAAGCATATGTTACGGGCTCAGAAGAATATATATCAGAATTTACTCTGACTAAATCAAATTGTGGAGGAAGAACATCTTCTACTACATAATTATTAACACTTATTGTACTTGAATTATTAATATTAATTTCAAACTTATTTGTCTGATTGACTGGTAATATATGATTATCCTGAGCTTCCTTTGATATCCCAACTTCAAAATGAGGTGGATTTAAAGGATCATTTACACTTCCTTCTCTCTCTACAGGGTTACCCTCAATATCAGTAGCATTTAATGTCGCAACATTCAATTTTGGTATTTGAGTATTCAATCCTGTGTTATTAGCAGGGTCATTCGCCGGATAAATCACTACAACTTCCATATCTGTACATCCACTATTAACATCCAAATCCCCCAAATTCCATGTAACCGTACCCGGAGAACCTCCATCGTGAGTTCCACCAAGTGTCGCACTCTGAAAAACTGCTCCATCAGGAAGAGGATCTGTTACTACTGCGTTTGTCAAATTCAAGTTTCCGTAAGGAGAATCAGAACAAACTCTTACTTTATAAGTCACTGGTTTATCATGATAGATTGTACCACTTGTCACTTCCTTTGACACAGTCCACTTCGGTTCAGCTTCAACGTCTGTTGTTGCTTGGTCGCAATCTCCTCCCTGAACACAAGCTTCATTAACTAAAGATGCGCCATCAGGTACTATTCCCCCTGTAATAATAGTTTCAATTGAGACATTTGCACTAAATCCAGCGGGAAGACCTCCCTCCGGCAAAGTTGTAAAATCCCAAGTAATCGTATGATTTACTTCATCCACAACGCCACTAATCGGTATTGGACCTCCGGAACTATTGACAATAACTACTCCAGGGTCAATGTCCGTTAAGGTTTCTGGATATGAATCTACAATCACAGTACCAACACAATCATTTGTCAAACTAGAACACCCAAAATCAATTGAGTATACCAATTCCCGACCAGACTCTAACACAGCTTGATCCACCGCCTTAGAAATCGTTACAAGCTGGTCTGTCACAGCCATTTGCTGCGGTTCAAGATTATCCAATGTCCTTGAACTGATAACTCCTGATTTTCTAACATTATTATAATATACAACTCCGACATTATGAGTTTCTCCATCATTTGCTATTTGGATTTCTCTTTTTATAAATTTATCGTTCTTCTCTCTATATCCAATATCAGAATTAACCTTGACCGCCTCCATAGCAGGCTTATTAGGTAACTCAAATTCAATAAGAATAGGATATCTTTTTGCACTTATCTTATAAAATCCATTTCTTTCTGTTAAAACCGTTCCAAGTAAATCTCCTTTATTGGAAAGGCTATTCCCTGAATACACATTAACTCTAACTCCAGCTACTCCTATTTCACTCTTCTGCTGTATGCCATCACCATTATTGTCATTATACAACGTACCAGTGATTTGAGCACTAATATTTGTTCCGGCAAAAAATATAATTGCCACAATTGCTATGAAAGAATATAGTTTTCTCATTCTAAAAATTTTATTAATAATTTATTTGTTATAGTAAAACCATGTTTACATCAAGACACAATCCATAGACACAAAAAATTTCAATCACCCCCATTGTTTTTGAAAAAAAATAAATTTTTAACTTATTAATATTTTTTATATATTTAATATATCAATATTAAAAAACATCAATAGAGAACAGAAATATCTTTTGAATATCAAAACAACATTGATATATTAAATCTGTAATATGAGATTTCCTAAGGTTGGAACGATTCAAACTCAGACACCTAAATCAGGGATACCACAATTCATAGACGCAAAATTATATAGGATACACATATTACACAAGTTATTAATGCGTTTTTTTATTTTTTAACATCTAAGGAAGAAATTGCCCCCCCCTAAAATATCCAGTTTTATATATTAACAAGTCTGATCCTCTACGCAAAAAGTAATTACCTAAATACTATTTTATTTACTCATTTTTTAAGATAGTGCTCTTAAAATAAAAAAAAACCGCTCCAAAATTAATTGAAGCGGCTTTAAATAACTCATCTAATTATCTCTATCTTACATGAACCAATTTCCTGATTTCTACTCGATCACCGGATACTACCCTGATATAGTACTGACCTTGAGGTAAATCTCTAAGATTCATTGAGACTTTTTTATATGTAGTGTTACTCTTTTCTATCATCACTTTGTCCATTACCCTTCTACCTACATTATCCATAATCTCTATACTAACATCATTGTTACGACTTCCACTTATCAATACATACATCCTATCCATTACAGGATTTGGATATGCTTTGACTGTAAATTTATCAGCTGGTATAAATACTTTTGCATTATACACCTTATCTCTTCTACCATTGTCATTTATCGGTATCAATCTGTAATGATATGTCATTCCTCCTTCAACATTTGGATCTTTCAGACCATATTTTATCATGAATCTTCCTCCTTTAGAATCAACACTAGCTATCTCTACAAATTCCTCTTCATCTTCAGCTCTCCTTTCTATATTGAAGTAATCCATATCTATCTCATCCATTGACACCCACAATAAATCAACAACTTCTTCTCCTTTATTCCACCTTGCTCCAAAATCAACTATTGTAATCGGTTGAGTTTGTCCTCTTTCCTTTGTTCCACCATCAACATCTGTTATACACTCTTCATCATTTTCCGCTTCTATCAAGAATGTATATGATCTGTACTGCCC
>JALVAD010000426.1 GCA_027011385.1 Saprospiraceae bacterium
TAAAATAAAATGATACTTTTTGATATAGGATTTATAAATATTAGGTTTTTAGATATATTGGATATATTGATTGTTGCATATTTCCTATATTTGATATACAAATTGTTAAAAGGTACAATAGCATTTAATATTATAATAGGAGTACTGGTCTTTTCTGCAATATGGTGGTTGGTGAACATATTAAAAATGCAATTATTAATTCTTCTTTTGGGAAAATTTGTTGCGTTTGGAGTTATAATTTTGATTATTATTTTTCAACCTGAGGTAAGGAGGTTCTTTCTTTATCTTGGTAATTCGACCTTAAAAGGGAGATTCAAATTTATAAATAAGTTGTTTTTTCAAAAATTCAATAATCAAAATATTGATTTGAAAGTGGTAAAAGAGATTCAAACAGCTCTTATTAACTTAGCAAGTGAAAAAACAGGAGCGTTGATTGTTTTTACTGATTTTAACGATTCGATTATCAATGAAAAAAATGGCATTGTTTTGGATGCTAAAATCAGTCATGAACTTATTGAAAGTATATTTAAAAAAGACTCCCCACTGCATGATGGCGCAATGATAATAATAGGAAATAGAATTTATTCTGTCGGTACTATTTTACCTGTATCTCCAAGTACTGATATATCATCAAATTACGGAACCAGACATAGAGCAGGAATAGGTATCACAGAAATAGGGAACAGTTCTGTTTTCATTGTTTCGGAAGAAACCGGAAAAATTGCATTTTCAAATGGGGGGCAATTGGAAACTAATTTGTCAAAAGAGCAGGTGCTTGAAAGAATTTTAGCTCAATTTAAATAAAAAAAAACAAGATGGAATTAAAAAGTACAAATTTTATATTTAGTGAAAAACAGAATTTATACAAGGGGAAAGTAAGAGATGTATATGATGTGAATGATAAAATAATTATGGTTGCAACTGACCGTATTTCGGCATTTGATCATGTTTTACATGAGGCTATTCCTTATAAGGGGCAGGTATTGAATCAATTGTCTGAGTATTTCCTGAAAGCTACATCAGAAGTTGTCCCTAACTGGTTGGAAGCAGTTCCTGATCCAAATGTTAGTGTAGGTAAAAAATGCGAGCCTATACGATTAGAGATGGTTATAAGAGGTTATTTGGTTGGGCATGCTTGGAGAACTTATAAATCCGGAGAAAAAATGATTTGTGGGGTGAAAATGCCAGAAGGAATGAAAGAATTCGAAAAATTTCCTTCACCTATCATTACACCATCATTTAAGGCTTTGGAGGGACATGATGAGGATATTTCCAGAGAAGAGATTTTGGAACAAAAGCTTATTTCTGATAAAGATTATGCTATTCTTGAGGATTATACATACAAGCTATTTGAAAGAGGAACAGAAATGGCTATGGAGAGAGGTCTTTTGCTTGTTGATACAAAATACGAATTTGGTTATTACAATGGAGAGATAATTTTGATTGATGAAATACATACCCCCGATAGCTCACGATATTTTTACTCGGAGGGTTATGAAGAAAAGCTTAAAAATGGAGAAGCCCCAGTCCAATTATCAAAAGAATTTGTTAGAGAATGGTTAATGGAGCATGGATTTCAAGGGAAAGAAGGGCAGATTTTACCTTCGTTACCAAGAGATTTTGTCGAACTGGTGTCAGAAAGGTATATCGAGTTGTATGAGAGAATGACTGGAATTCGTTTTGCTAGGGCTTATAGCCCAAATATTGAAAAGAGAATTGAAGATAATGTTTTAGCCTATCTTCAAGAATAATAATTTGAAAGTATTTTTATAAATTTTCGATATTGATGCAGCATTTTATTGATAATTTATATCTAGTTAATGTATAGTAAGTGAAGATATGAAATTTAAATTGAAGTTTTTATATATTTTGATTTTTGTTTTTATTGCAAATGCTCTTCAGTCACAATGTGGTGTGACTGACA
>JALVAD010000427.1 GCA_027011385.1 Saprospiraceae bacterium
GTTTATAAAATAATTGATAGAAATGATACTAAATATCCAAAAGTGCTTTTTTCAGTTACCGTTCCCAAAAGAAATATTAAAAGAGCAGTTAAAAGAAATCTCATCAAAAGAAGAATAAGAGAAGTTTATCGTTTGAATAAATATAAACTGTATTCTCTTGTTCCTGAAGATAAGCAATTAATAATGATGTTTATTTTTATTGGCAAAAAACCGGAAAAGTATGATCTTATCGAGAAGTCAATGCTAAAAATATTCAGGAAGTTCAAATAGATGATGAGAGTGGATAAGCCTTGAGAGATAAGAGACGCTTGGGCTTAATTGAGTGAGAGTGGATGATCGGTCAAAGATACTTTGGCTCTAGTAAGTGAGGATGGATGAGGCAAGGGAATCACTTTTAGTTTCATAGCCCAAATCTCGAAAAGCCATCAATTTTGAGCATATATATATATAATTTTTATATCTTTGCGTGTTTTATAAAAAAAAGTCTGATAGCTATCAGGCAATAGATTGACTAAAAAAACTAAAATGTCCTTATTTAATAAGTTAGACCAAGCAAAAATCCCTAATCATGTAGCTATGATAATGGATGGCAATGGACGTTGGGCAAAGTCCAAAGGTATGCCTAGGGTCTATGGGCATAGAGAAGGAGTGAAAAGGGTTAGGGAACTAACGGAAGTTTGTGCAAAAATAGGGGTTAAATATCTTACGTTATATGCTTTTTCTACTGAAAATTGGAGTAGACCTGCTTATGAGGTCAATGCATTGATGACTTTGCTGGTTAGCACTATTGATAAAGAATTAAAGACATTGATGAAAAATAATGTTAAGCTTGAGACTATTGGAGATATTGAAAAATTACCGAAAAAAAGCTATGAATCATTATTGAAGGGTAAATCTTTGACTAAAGATAATGATAGAATGACTCTAGTATTGGCATTGAATTATAGTGGTCGTTGGGATATTGTCAATGCTGTAAAAAGAATTAAAGAAGATGAAAATCTTACAGAGATAAATGCGGATATTTTTTCAAGCTATTTGAATACAGCATCATACCCAGATCCCGAGTTATTAATCAGAACAAGTGGTGAATTGAGACTTAGCAATTATTTGCTTTGGGAATTGGCTTATTCTGAATTATATTTCACGGAGACTAAATGGCCTGATTTTAAAGAAGAAAACTTTTATAAAGCCCTTTTGGAGTATCAAAATAGAGATAGACGATTTGGAGGAATAAATGAAGAATAAGCTTTCAAAATAAAAAACTATATATTTTAACAACACATTAAACCAATTTTACGTTTTCTAGTGTCGAAAGGAATTTTATATAAAAAAATAATTGGATGAATAAATTAATATATATTGTATTTGCTTTAATCGGTGGTATTTTCACTACCAATGCACAGATAGATTCGATCAACACGAAGAATGATTCTGTTGCTATCATTGATTATTCTACTCCTCATGAGTATGAAATTGGTGGTGTGAAGGTTGTTGGAGCTAAGGACAGAGATCCTAATGCTATTGCAGGTTACGCAGGATTATCTATAGGAAAGAAAATTCAAATTCCCGGACAAGATATTTCAAGAGCAATAAGAGCATTGTGGAAAATTAAGCTCTTCACAAACATTGAGATTTATATTGAAAAGACAATTGGTGATATTGTATTTTTGGAAATAGATTTGACCGAAAGACCAACATTATCCAGATATTCATTTAAAGGTGTTAAAAAATCAAAACACGATGATTTAAATGATGTGTTGAAAGGAATAATCAATAAAGGTGGAATAGTTACTGAAGATATCAAAAGACTAGCTATTCTCAAAATCAAAGATTATTTTAAGGAAAAAGGGTATTTGGATGCAGATGTTGCAATAAAGGTATCATCAGATAATAAAAAGAAAAATACTGTAAAATTGCTATTTACCATCGACAAGAAAAAAAGGGTTAAGGTAAGTGATATTTATTTTGTGGGTAATAAAGCGGTGAGTTCAAAAAAACTTAGGAAAAAGATGAAGAATGTAAAGAGAATTGGGACTTTATTCAAAAAGTCCAAGTTTGTAGCCAAAGATTTTGAGGAAGATAAGCAAAGTGTTATCGATTATTATAATAAGATTGGATATAGGGATGCTAGAATTGTTTCTGATACAATGGCTAGAAACAAAGATGGAAATTTAGTTATACAAATAAGACTTAAAGAAGGTGATAAATACCACTTCAATAAAATTGACTGGAAAGGAAATTCAATCTATTCTGACGAGGTACTTTCAAGAGTATTGGGAATAAAAACAGGAGATGTATATAATAAGGAATTACTAGAAAAACGTCTTAAATTTAGTATGGATGGTAGAGATGTTAGTTCACTTTATATGGACAAAGGATATTTATTCTTTCGTGTAGATCCTGTTGAAGTTGCTGTTAATAACGGATTAATCGATTTGGAAATGAGGATATATGAAGGTCCCCAGGCTACAATTGATAGAGTTATTGTCAAAGGGAATGATAGAACACATGAAAAGGTGATCCGTAGAGAATTAAGAACTAAACCAGGTGAAAAATTCAGCAGATCGGATATTATGAGATCTCAAAGAGAAATAATCAATTTAGGTTATTTTAATCCTGAGAATTTAGCTATAAACACTCCTGTCAATCCTCAAAGAGGAACAGTTGATATCGAATATGCTGTTGAAGAAAAACCTTCAGATCAATTGGAAATGTCTGCCGGATATTCAGGCTATGGTGGATTATTGGGAACTCTTGGTGTTGTCTTCAATAATTTTTCTATTGACAACATAAGGAATAGAAAAGCTTGGAATCCACTGCCACAAGGAGATGGACAAAAACTTTCATTGAGAGTACAATCAAATAATTATTATAAATCCATTAATTTTTCCTTGACAGAGCCTTGGTTTGGAGGGAAAAAACGAAATTCGCTTACTATTGGAAGTGTCTATTCAAAAATCGGTAATCCTGGAACAGGTTCATTCACTATAACACGAGCTTTTGCTGGTCTAGGAGTACCACTACAATGGCCTGATGATTATTTCTTATTCAATTCTACATTGAATTTGGAAAGGATGAGCTTGGATAAATATCAGAGTTACGGTAGTAGTAGCTTTTCAGTTGAATCAGGAATATTTAACAATCTTTCATTGAATCTGACATTGATGAGAAGCTCGATTAGTGAGCCTATATTCCCAAGATCGGGTTCAAAAGTTATGTTATCTCTAAAAATTACTCCGCCGTATAGTTTATTCAGAGATGTTAATTACGAGCTTGATCAGCAAGAAAAAGACGATGTTATTGCCAATCTTCAAAGAGATCTTGGTGATGCTGCAGTATTGACTTCAGGTCAAAAGCAAAATGCTATACAACAAGAAATTGATAAAAGAAAATTCAAATGGTTGGAATATCATAAATGGAAATTCCAAGCGGATTGGTATTATAATATAGTTGGCAATCTTGTTTTTGCCACTTCGATTAAAATGGGAATGTTAGGGTATTTTAATAAAGATCTTGGTACAGTTCCATTTGAAAGAAATGAAATAGGTGGTGATGGAATATCAAATTATAACTCAACTATTTTAGGAAAAGATATTTACTCATTAAGGGGATATGAAGCAACGGATTTTGACCAATACAATTACGGAGGAGGAACTATATTCAGTAAATATACAGTAGAATTGAGATATCTAATAAGTCCAAGTCCATCAGCTACAATTTATGCTCTTGGATTTTTGCAAGCCGGTAATTCATGGGGTAAATTCAGAGACTATAATCCATTTGATGTGAAAAGATCTGCCGGAGTTGGACTAAGAGCATTTTTGCCTATGTTTGGATTATTGGGATTTGATTATGGTTTCGGTATAGATAAGCAATTGAACCCTGGGGCTAAATGGTCTGATTACGGTAAATTTAGCGTTATTCTAGGGTTTGAACCCGAGTAGAATTCTATATCAATAATTTATAAAGATTCAAGTTAAGAAGTATAATATAGAATCTAAAATTGGAAAATTAAAAAAAACGCCCTATTTTTAGGGCGTTTTTATTTTATAATCGAAAAAATTTTAATAATGAATAAAGTATATATAGTTTCAGCAGTAAGAACACCATTAGGAAGTTTTGGAGGCGTATTATCAAGTTTTAAAGCTACACAGTTAGGATCAATTGCTATAAAGGGGGCATTGCAAAAAGCAGGCGTTGACGGAAAAAATATTGATGAAGTGTTTTTTGGGAATGTTGTTCAAGCTAATAATGGTCAAGCTCCTGCACGACAAGCTGCTTTAGGTGCTGGTGTGACAGAGATGGCTCCCGCTACCACCGTTAATAAAGTATGTGCTTCCGGAATGAAATCTATTGCCTTTGGTGCACAGTCAATACAGCTTGGGCATACTAATTTGGTTGTTGTAGGTGGAATGGAAAGTATGAGCAATATTCCTTTTTATATACCAAAAGCCAGATATGGTTATAAATATGGAAATGGAACTTTGGTAGATGGATTGGTTAAAGATGGGCTTCAAGATGCCTATTCCCAACAACCAATGGGAGTCTTTGCAGATGAAACAGCAGAGGAATACGAAATTTCCAGAGAAGAACAAGATGAGTTTTCAATTGAGTCATATAAGAGATCTGCTAAAGCAACTGAAGAAGGTTTGTTTAAAGATGAAATCATTCCTGTTGAGATTAAAGATAGAAAAGGTAATGTCACAATTGTTGATGAAGACGAAGAATTCAAAAGAGTAAGATTTGACAAAATACCTAATCTTAGACCTGTTTTTACAAAAGAAGGAACTGTAACAGCTGCAAATGCTTCCACGATAAATGATGGTGCAGCAGCTTTGGTTTTGGCAAGTGAAGAAGCAATAAAAAAATATAATTTAACTCCCATTGCAGAGATCGTATCTTATGGAGATGCTGCTCACGATCCTGATAGATTTACGACTTCTCCAATTAAAGCAGCAGAGGTAGTTTTAGATAGAGTAGGGATGGAGCATTCCCAAATCGATCTTTGGGAAGTCAATGAAGCTTTTGCAGTAGTGACATTGGCTTTTAATAAATTGATGAAAATAGACAATTCAAAGGTGAATGTAAATGGTGGCGCAGTTTCTCTTGGTCATCCATTAGGAGCATCCGGAGCAAGAATCGTTGTCACATTGCTTCATGCTTTGAGAAATAAAGGCGGTGAATATGGACTAGCTACACTTTGTAATGGAGGGGGAGGAGCTGGAGCGATTATTATTAAAAAAGTATAACTCAGTATATTTAAATAAAGGTTTATAGTGAATTAAACTTGAATAATAGGAAGATATTAAAGAAAGATGGATAAGAAGAAAAAACAATTATTAAATAAGAGAGAAAAAGCTCTTATAGGAGGTGGATTAGAGAGATTGAAAAAGCAACACATTAAGAAGAAGCTTACTGCAAGAGAAAGGGTTGATTTGCTTTTAGATAATGGCTCTTTTGAGGAAATCGGAATGTTAGTTGAACACAGGGCTACCAATTTTGGATTAGAAAAGAATAAGTTTCTTGGAGATGGTGTAGTTACCGGGTATGGTACAATAGCTGGGCGTTTGGTATACGTTTTCTCTCAAGACTTTACTGTTTTTGGTGGTTCATTATCCGAAACACATGCAGAAAAGATAGTGAAAATAATGGATCTTGCCATAAAAAATGGTGCACCTATCATCGGATTAAATGATTCGGGAGGAGCTAGGATACAAGAAGGAGTTGTTTCATTAGGAGGCTATGCGGATATTTTTTATAGAAATACTCTTGCTTCCGGTGTGATACCTCAGATTTCGTTGGTTATGGGACCATGTGCAGGTGGCGCAGTATATTCACCCGCAATCACCGATTTTATTATAATGACGGAAAATACTTCATATATGTTTGTCACCGGACCTAATGTAGTAAAAACGGTAACAAATGAAGATGTTACTTCTGAAGAATTGGGTGGAGCATCCGCTCATTCTACAAAATCAGGAGTAACGCATCTTACTGCTAGCAATGATGTGGAAACAATTGAGAAAACAAAAAAACTGTTGAGCTATATCCCACAGAATTGGCAATCAATGCCTCCTAGAAAAGATTATGAAATAGGGGAGGAGTATAGGGATGAATTATGTGATATTGTTCCTGATAATTCAAATGTTCCTTATGATATCAGAGACGTCGTAAGAGGTATTGCAGATAGAGATAGTTTTTTTGAAATTCATGAAGATTACGCAGATAATATTGTTGTTGGATTTGCAAGGTTAGCCGGTCGAAGTATCGGATTGGTATGTAATCAGCCACAAAGTTTAGCCGGTGTTTTGGATGTAGATAGTTCAAAAAAAGCTGCTAGATTTGTCCGGTTTTGTGATAGTTTCAATATACCTCTTTTGGTACTGGAAGATGTCCCGGGATTTTTGCCTGGAACACACCAGGAATGGAATGCTATAATTAGCAATGGGGCGAAATTGCTTTATGCTTTTAGTGAAGCTACTGTACCACGCATTACTGTTATTACACGAAAGGCTTATGGTGGAGCTTATGATGTGATGAATTCAAAACATATCGGAGCTGATATGAATTTTGCTTGGCCAAGTGCGGAAATAGCTGTTATGGGAGCAAAAGGGGCATCTGAAATTATATTCAAAAGAGAAATACAAGAAGCAGATAATCCAGCTGAAATGCTTAAGAAAAAAGAAAGTGAATATGCAGAATTGTTTGCCAATCCTTATATAGCTGCTTCAAGAGGTTTTATTGACGAAGTAATATTGCCTAGGGAAACAAGACGTAAATTGATTAAAGCCTTTGCTATGTTAGAGAATAAAAAGGACAGTTTACCGGATAAAAAGCACGGTAATATTCCTTTATAGTGGGAGTATCCAATAAAGTGTGTAAACTTCAAATCTCAGTTTGATTTGGCTAGCCAAATCAAACTGAGATTTGAAGTTTAAAATTTTTTTATTATTTTTAAAATTTAAACACATTTTATTATGAACA